>CAZPIR010000118.1:0-9405 GCA_964586085.1 uncultured Anaerolineaceae bacterium
AGAAATGTTTGACGGGCTTCGCCTTCACCGCGATCTAAAAACTCGACGCACATCGATGTGCCGATTTTAATGTTCGCCGGGTTTTTCGCGTCCACGCCGACCAAGCGCGCGCTGATCTTGACGCCCTCATCGAGTTCGACGATGCCGGTGGCGTACGGATTGTTGCGATCAAATCCTTCGGCGTTCATCGCCGTTGTGCCAACGTAAACCGAGGTGAACGCGGCGAGCTTGCCTTTGCCCGATGTTTCAACCCATTCCATTTTATCGCCGTGACAATTCGGACAAATCGCGCGCGGCGGCAAAAAGGTTTGATTGCAATTCGTGCAATGCGACGCCATCAATTTGTGTTCGCCCAAAAATTTATTGAACGCGGTGGCAGTGAATTGAATGTTTGCCATCTTAATCTTTCCTTTCGTAAACATGCACAACTGCCGTTTGCCCGGTGCCGCCCACATTGTGCGTAAGCGCGATTGGCACATCGCGATTCACTTGGCGTGCACCCGCTTCGCCGCGCATCTGCTTCCACACCTCGACCGCTTGCCCAACACCCGACGCGCCCACCGGATGCCCTTTCGATTTCAGTCCGCCCGAGGTGTTGATCGGTTGTGCGCCATCGCGCGCGGTGACGCCGTCTTCCGCCATCTTGAACCCAGTCCCCGGTTCGAAAAATCCCAGGTCTTCGCTCGCGATGACTTCGGCAATCGTAAAGCAATCGTGCACCTCGGCGATGCGAATGTCACGCGCCGTGACGCCCGCCATCGCGTACGCTTCTTGCGACGCGACGCGCGCGGCGCGCAACGTCGTGAGTTCGGCACGATCATGCAACGCGGCATCCGATGCTTGACCCGAGCCGATGATGTGAATCGGCTTGTCGGTGAACTCGCGCGCGCGATCCGCGGCGACGAGCAGAACACACGCCGCGCCATCGGTGATCGGCGAGCAATCGAACAAGCGTAGGGGCCAGGCAATCATCGGGTTCGCAGAATCGTCGTGCAAAAAATCAGATTCAGTTTGCCAGGTCGGGGCGGGTTTGCCTTTTTTGATCGCCGCCTCGATGCGTTGTTTCATCCAATCGCGAATCGTCACGCCGAATTGCGCTTTCGGATTGAGCGCGCCGTTATCATGATTTTTCTTGGCGACGTTCATCAATGCTTCCGGTTTCATTCCATATTTGTGCATGTACGCCGATGCCATCGCCGCATAAAAACCTGGAAAGGTAAAGCCCGCCGGAATTTCAAACAAGGTGTCGCCCGCCGAACCGAGTGTGTCAGTCACTTCTGCCGTTGGCAATTTCGTCATTCGTTCCGTGCCGCCGACGAGCACGACATCGTACAAGCCGGACGCAATCGCGAGCACACCTTGACGCAACGCCACGCCGCCGCTCGCGCACGCATCTTCAACACGCGTCGCCGGACGCGGCGTCAAGCCGACCACATCCGCCATAATCGGCGCAGTGTGACCTTGATGCTCAAACAGATCACTCGAAAAATTTCCGATGTAGATATTTTCAATCGCGTTCGGATCGAACCCCTTGTCCACCGACGACCGCATTTCCTGAAACGCCTCGACGAATAAATCGCGGCTCGCCTTGTCTGCGAACGCGCCGAACTTGCCCATCCCTGCGCCGACCATCGCGACGCCCCGACCCAGTTTTCGATTTGCCATTTCATCCTCCGATTTTACTGAACGAGCAAAACCGCTTCGCCCTCGATCACCACCGCGCCCGATTGATTCGTGCACGTCGTCGCGAGTGTGACGATGGGCTTGTCCTCGCGCACCGCGCGCACCTCGACTATCACTGTGATCGTGTCGTCGAGAAATACCGGCGCTTTGAATTTAAGATTCTGTCCCAGATACACACTTCCTGGTCCGGGCAAATCGGTAGCGAGCGCGGCCGAGATCAATCCCGCGATCAACATGCCGTGCGCGATGCTTTGGCCGAAACGCGTTGTCGCGGCGTACGCATCATCAAGGTGCACCGGATTTTTGTCGCCGACGAGATGGGCGTACTCTTCGACCATCGCCGCCGTGATCGTACGCGTAATCGTCGCGCGTTGACCAACTTGAATGTTCATCGTGTCATCCTTTGCTAAACCGCTCGCGCAAATCGCGTTTCAAAATTTTGCCCATACCGGACAAGGGCAACGCGTCGAGAATGGCGACGCTCTTGGGCACTTTGTATTTCGCGAGATGATTTTGCATGTGCGCGAGAATGTCCTGCTCGCTCGCTTGCGTCCCCGGTTTCAACACGACGCACGCCTTGCCCACTTCGCCCCATTTCGGGTCAGGGATGCCGATGACTGCGCACATGTGCACCGCCGGATGTTTGTAGAGCACCGCTTCGATTTCGGCGGGATACACATTCTCGCCGCCGGAGATGAACATGTCTTTTTTGCGGTCGAGCACGTAAAAGTACCATTCCTCGTCGTGCTTGACAATGTCGCCGGTGTGAAACCAACCTTCGTCGTCCAGCACGGCGCGGCTCGCTTCGGGATTGTTCCAATAGCCGGAGAAACGGCTCGGTCCTTTCAACACCAGTTCGCCCAGTTCATTCGCGCCGACCGGTTGATTGTTGTCGTCCACGACGCGCACGTCAATGAAAAAGTTCGGACGACCAATCGAGCCGGCTTTGCGAATCGCGTCTTCGGGTGCGAGGGCAAACAAGCCCGGGCCGTACTCGGTCATGCCGAAACCTTGCTTGAAGCGAATATTTTTTTCACGCGTGTACTGTTCGACGACCGGCACGGGCAGGGGCGCGCCACCGCTCGTGCAAAACCGTAAACTCGACAAATCGGCGGTTTTAAAATTCGACGCCTGCAACATCACTTGGTACATTGTCGGCACACCGGCAAACACGGTCACGCGTTCGCGCTGAATCAGATCGAGCACTTGGACCGGATCGAACTGGCGTGTGAGAATGGATGTGTTGCCGAACACGACCTGGGATGACATGTACGCGAACAGTCCGCCGGCGTGAAAGAGCGGGAACACGTTGAGATAAATGTCGTCGTGGTGCAAATCGTGTATGACCGTGTTGAGCACGTTCCAACAAATCATGCGATGCGAAATCATCGCGCCTTTGGGCAAACCGGTTGTGCCACCGGTAAAGAGCAAGCACGCGGTGTCTTTTGCTTCGAGCGTCTCGCACACGACCGGCGTCGCAAGTGCCGATTGCAACGCTGTCTCGAAATGCAAACTGCCGGGAATGCCGTCGCCTTCGATATGCAAATAATGACGGAGGACGGAGGACGAAGGACGAAAGACGTTCGCAATTTCAGCGACGCTCGCTTTGAAATCGTCAGAGTAGATCAACACTTTCGGCGTGGTATTTTCAAGCAAGCCAACGGTTTCGCGCCAATGCAATCGCCAGTTGAGCGCGGTGTGAATCGCGCCAAGCTTTGCGCACGCGTAAAAGCAATCGAGGTGCTCAAGGCCATCGCGCGCGAGAATCGCGACGCGGTCGCCTTGGCCGATGCCTGCGACATTGCGCAACCAATTCGCCAAACGATTGACGCGCGCATTCCATTCGCGGTACGTCAATCGAATCTCCGGCTTTTTGCCGGCGTCAATAATTGCGAGTTTGTCGGGTGAATAAATTTCGCGTCGTCCGAGATAATCGCCGATGTACATCGTCGTTCCTCCTCAGGGAACAGGTGTCAGAGGTCAGGGGTCAGGAGTGCAATCGAGAAACCAAAGTATAGGTCATTTTGCGAATCTCGCTGATCAACACTTCAGTCTCATCCGTTTCTTGTTTGCTCACATAGCCCAATTCACACGCGATGATGAGCTGTGTATCCAGCTCTGCGGCAGAGCCAAGCGCCGTAAAAAGAAATTGGCTAAACTCGCCGGTGTGTTGTCGCGCGTGCCCCTCGGCAATGTTGGAGGGAATTGAAACTGCCGCACGTTGCATTTGACTTGCCAAACCAAAAGTTTCGCTCTTGGGGAACTTGCGAGTCAACACATAAACTATCTTGACTAACGCGATACCCTTTTGCCAAATCTTCAAATCGCGATAGCTTTTAATCTCGGTGGTCATCAATTCTCCATTAGGGGGTAGGGTACAGATTACAAATTTTCCGATCCCTGACCCCTGACCCCTGTTCCCTACGCACCCCACCGCCACACGGTTGCCCCCATCGCCATGCCGCCGCCGGTCGCACAGAAAACAATATTGTCGCCGGGTTTCAAGCGCGCCGGGTCGCGTTCGATAGCATCGTCCAGCGCAACGGGAATGCACGCCGAACCCAAGTAGCCCCACTTGTCCATAATCCAATGCGTCTTGCTCATCGGCTGACCCAGGTTTTCCATCACAAATTCAATCGTCCGCAGATTCAATTGCGTGAACAAGAAAAACGCAATGTCGTCGAGCGTCAACCCGGCTTTCGCAACAACTTGGCGCACGAGCGGGGGCCAATTGTCCGAGTTGAACGTCGCTGGAAATTTTTTGACAAACTCGACGCGCGGCTTGCCAAGTTGATTGACGACTTCCGGTGTCGCGGGACGATACGTGCCGCCAGTGTAAATGCCCATCGCGTCGTGATACTCGCCGCGCGCAATGGGGTTGCCGGGCAAAAATCCCGGCGCATCGCCCGCGCGCACGATGACCGCACCCGCGCCATCCGCAAACAAGGTCGCGGTGTACTTGTCGCGCCAATCAATGAACTTGGTCATTCCGTACCCGCCCGCGACAAGAATGTGGCGATAATCGGTATCGGTCGCGATGTAACGCGCCGCGGCATCCAGACCCGTGACCCACGCGGCGCATGCACAGTTGATGTCGTACGTTCCGCCATTCATCGCACCGAGTTTCGCTTGCACCGCCGAGGCGGTCGCGGGCGAAAGATAATCAGGCGTGTCGGTGGCGACGATGATCAGATCAAGGTCGGTCGGTTTGATATTCGCGCGTTGCAATGCTTGGCGCGATGCGGCGACGATCATCTCAGAGGTCGTTTCGGTCTCTGCCATCACGTGGCGTTCGCGGATGCCGACGTTCGCGACGAGCCAATCGCCAACATTTTCGCCGAGCATCGTATCGAGGTCGGCGTTCGTAATAATTTTTTCCGGGATGTAGCGACCGGTTGAAATGATTTGAGCGTAATTCATTTTGGGTGGTTGGGTGGTTTGTTAGTTGGATGGTTGGGCAATCACTAACAACCCAACCATCCAACTAACAAACCAAAAATCAAAATCACTTTCGTTTCGTAAATTCACTTCCCGTCGAATGTTCACTGCCGGATTCTTGCTCCATCTTGCGGCGGAACAATTCGGCGGCGGCGCGTTGCAAATCAGCGGGCACGCCGCGACTCGACGCGACGAGCCGTTCGATTTCTTCGTCGTCGAAATAAACGCCGGTAAAACGCAAACGCTGTTGGATGAATTCGTAACATTCGTCCGGCGTGAACGGTTGCAAATCCACGCGCGTCAGCAATTTGTGCAAGGGTGCGCCCACGCGATTTTTGAAAACCGTCTCTGGCGCCAACGTCATCGCGAGGCACAATGACAAATGTTGCAACCTCAGGTGTGTCGCCAACACCGCAAAGAGCGCTTCGTCGTTGAATGCCGGCTCGGCAAGCCGATCGGCGTTGTCAACAAAAAAGATCGCGCGCGATTCAAAACCCTTGAGCGCCTTTTCAAACCCAACTAACGAGGGTTCGGCTTTTTTGATCTTTAGCCCGGTGTAAAACTCTTCGACGAAATCGAACAGCGAGCCGACGGTTTTCATATCCATAAACCAGAGCAATGCATCGCGCTCGGCATGACGATAATTTTTGAACAACAAGTACAACAACGAACTTTTGCCGGTGCGCGGCGCGCCGTAAATCACCGCGTTGCCGCCGCCACGCAGAGTTTTAACGACATCACGAATCGTCGTCGTGCGCCCAAAAAATCTCTCGGGTTGTACGCGCCCCGCAGTTTGAAAAGGTGTCGCGGTTGGCATTTATGGGAGCGGCTCCTCGAACCGCTGAATCTCAATCAAACAACCATTGGGATCGCGCAGAAAACAATGATAGATGTGATAGCGCTCATTGAGCGTCGGCGGTTTCTCGAACACAACACCTTGCGCGGACAAACGCGCGTGCCATTCGTCCACCGCATCGGTGACCAGCGTGAGAATGACACCGGACGGATTTTCCGGCGCATTCGCGCGCGCGCAAAAACCGACAAACGCATTTTCATTTACGCGATAAATCCGGCAATCGCCCTGGTCGCGCGCGAGCGGCAGACCCAGGATGCGCTCGTAGAAATCCGCCGTGCGCGCCAAATCGCGCGTGGCGAAAAAAGTGATCAGTTGCGGGTTTGCCATCTCAATCGAACCCCACTGATTTCGCGGCAAAGAATTTTTTGACCGTGTGCCAAAATATTTCCGGCTTTTCTTGATAAGTCAGGTGTCCACTCCCCGGCACCATCACTTGACGGCTGTTCGGCAGAATGTCGAGCAGTTTATTTTGTTGCCAGATCGGAATCGCGCGATCCTGGTCGCCGGTAAGAATGAGCACCGGCGTTTGAATGTAGCGGTACGCATTCGGGTCGCGGTCAATGTTTTCAAAAAACGGATTCTGCGCTTCGGTCAAGCGAATCAAGGAATGCTTGCTGTCCTTGTAGCGTTCGTAAAAATTGAGCCGCATCTTTTCCATCGTCGCGCCGTACAACTGCGTCGCCAACTCTTCGCCGAAAATTTTTTCGTACAGGTATTGCGTGTACAAATCGAACGCCGGGTCGGGCGCGCCATAAAAACGCAGAGACAAATCTTACTACATCTAAAACTGGGTTTCGCGTGTGAGCAAAATACCGGAAAGCGTCAGCGTGTGCAAGCGGTCTTGATGCAAGCGTCCCAGGTCGGCGCCGACAAACCCGCCGTACGACACGCCAATCGGATGCACCTTGGCGATGCCGAGCGCATCCATCACGACGATCAAGTAATCGGCGAATTTGGCAATATAGTACGGCTCGTCCTCTTGCGACGAATTGCCCTGCCCAAAATAATCATAGAGCAAAACATCGTATTCGGGCTGAATGTTCGGCAAAATGCGGTACCAGTTGCGCGTCATCATCCCGACGCCGTTCAACATCACGACGACCTCGCGCTCGCCGTTGCCGAAATATTCCCAGTAAATTTTGCGCGTACCGTTTTCGACCGGCACGTAGCCGGATTTGTCCGGCGCGATGGTTGGTTTGTCTGCCATTTACGTTTTCAAAAATTCGATGAGCGTTGCATTCGCCGCGTCGGGTGCGTCGAACGGATAAAAATGGCCGGCGTTCGGCAGAATGCGAATCGTATTATTCGGAATTTCTTTTGCCAACAATTCGGCGTTGCCCGGCGGCACAACCTTGTCATCCGCGCCGAACAGAATCAAGGTGAGCGCGGAAATGTTCTGCAATTTTTTCTCAAAGCTCGCTTCTTCCGCGAGCAAGCCCAGCCCAATTGCGAGTTGCGCTTGATAGCCCGCGAGGTCAATTGGATGTTGCACGCGATAGTTGACCCACTCGTTCACGATTTCCGGATGTGCGTCGCCGAAACCGGGCGTGCAACTGATCAGAATGCCGCGCCGCAATCGTTCGACCGGATCCGATTTCGTGTCGGTGAGCACGGCTAACGCCTCGGGTGTGACCGGGATGTGGCGCGGTCCGCCGAAATTCGTCGCCGACAAAATGAGTTTCGTCACGCGTTCGGGATGATTCAACGCAAACGCCTGCGCGATAAAGCCGCCCATCGAGTGACCCAGGATCGCCGCGCGCGCAATGCCGAGCGCTTGCATCAACGCCGCGGTATCATCAGCGAGCAGTTGCGCGGTGTACGGTCCGGCGGGCTTGTCCGTTTCGCCCACGCCGCGATTGTCGAATGTGATGACCTGGAAATGTTGCGCCAAACCCGGCACCATCTTGTGCCACATCCACGAATTGTAACCCAGCCCGGCGATGAGGACGAGTGGCGAGCCGGAGCCGTGTATTTCGTAATACATATCAATTTCGTTCGCATGAATTTTTGGCATTGTAACCCCAGTGTTCAGTATTCGGTTTTCAGAGGACTGAATACTCCAAATACTTTTCTCGCAGTTTCACTTTTTCAATTTTGCCGTACGGCGAGTACGGGAATGATTCGGCAAAAATCACTTGCTTGGGAATTTTAAAGCGCGCGAGTTTGCCCTCGCAGAATTTGAGCAGTTCTTGTTCGGTTGTTGATTGACCGGGCTTGAGCAGAACGATCATCAAACCGACCTCGTCCCATTTCGGGTCGGGCTTGCCGATGAGCGCGGCGTCTTGTACAGCCGGATGATCGCGAAAAATTTTTTCGACTTCGGCGGCGTAGATATTTTCGCCGCCGCTTTTGATCATATCTTTGAAACGACCGGCAAAGTAAAAAAATCCGTCCGCGTCCATTCGCATTCCATCGCCGGTGTGAAACCAGCCGTCGGTGATGGCTTCGGCGGTCGCTGGCGGATTGCGCCAGTAGCCGGTGCAAACGTGCGGACCACGAATCCACAACTCGCCGGCTTGCCCGACGGGAACATCGTGACCGGTGGCGGGATCCACCAAGCGCATCTGGCTATGAAAGATCGGCTTGCCGAGCGAGCCGCGCTTGCTCACCGATTCTTGATCCGTCATACTGAAACAACTCGGACCGACTTCGGTTAGGCCGTACCCTTGACGAAAGACGCCGCCTTTGGCTTGGAGCCACGCTTGCATCAAGGGAATCGGAATCGGCGCGCCGCCGTTGATCCAAAAGCGCACGCACGAAAAATCGCCTTGCCGAAAGTACGGCGTATCGTACCACATTTGAAACAAGGTCGGCACGCCGAGAATGACGGTACATTTTTCTTGCGCGATGGCTTGAAGCGATGCTTCCGCGTCGAATGCACGCGCGAGAATGATGCGCCCGCCAATGTAAAAGAGCGGCGTGAGAAACGCGAACAGTCCGCCCGCGTGAAAGAGCGGCGTCAAAACCGGCGACACATCGTCTTCACGCAAACCCCAACTGACCACCGTGTTGATGCAATGCCACAGAATCTGCCGATGCGGTAACATCGCGCATTTGGGTCGTCCCGTCGTGCCCGAAGTGTAGAGGATGCAGTACGTGTCGTCGTCATCGAGTGGCGGACGTTCGGGTTCCGCATCGGACGCGCGCGCGACTTCGGTTTCGTAATCCCAGATTTCCAAAGTTTTGAAAACTTTGGAAATCTTTGCGCCTTCAACACTGACGAGTTTTGCGTCGCCGAGTTCGCCGCGCAGTTCGTTCAGCGTGTTCACAAATTCGGGACCGCACAACATCACCTTGGGCGCGCAATCGGTGACAATGTGCGAGAGTTCGTGCGCAGTGAGCCGCCAGTTGAATGGAGCAAACACCGCGCCGATCTTTGCCAAGCCATAAAACAAATCGAGATAGATGACGCTGTTGTGCGCGAGAAT
>CAZPIR010000119.1:0-9398 GCA_964586085.1 uncultured Anaerolineaceae bacterium
TTGACGGCGGTGGACACGACAAAGCCGCGGCGGCATTGATTCGTCACGCGACGTTGCGGGGTGTGAAAACTAAATTACTTAGACTGCTCAAGGCAGCGGTCAAGCCCGCCGTCACCGTGCGCGAATTGATGTCGTTCGGCGTCCGCACGCTCGAACCCACCGCGACCGTGACCGAAGCCGCTGAGATGCTGAATCGGTACGGACACGAAGGATTTCCGGTTGTAAAAAACAACAAGCTGGTCGGCGTCGTCACGCGCCGCGATGTGGATCGCGCGATTCATCATCAACTCGCGAGTCTGCCCATCAAGACCTTGATGCGCAAGCCGGTTGCCGTTTCGCCGGACGATTCGATTGAATCTCTGCGCGCCGTGATGATCGAAGCTGACCTGGGTCAGGTGCCGGTCGTCAAGGGTAAAACCATCCTGGGAATTGTGACGCGCACCGACCTGATCAAACCTTTCGGTGCAACCCGCGCAACCCGCGCCAGCGAAATGTCCGCGCGCCTCGAACGTTGGTTGCCGCCGGAGTTGCTCGCGCTCGTGCGCGAAGCCGGACACGCCGCGCAAGAACTGGGATTCAGTCTGTACGTGGTCGGCGGATTTGTGCGCGACCTGCTTCTCAATCAGCCGAACCTGGATTTTGATTTGGTGGTCGAGGGTGATGCGATTGCGCTCGCGCGGCATTTGGCGAATCAACACGGTGGACGTGTGCACGTTCACACGCGTTTTGGCACCGCCAAATGGATGGTCGCCGACGAAAAAAAATCGTCGAGTGACGCCAAACTGCACGCGCTCGATTTCACAACCGCGCGCACCGAGTTTTACGCGCATCCTTCCGCGCTTCCCGAAGTCGAGCGCAGTTCGATCAAGCAAGATTTGCGTCGCCGCGATTTCACGATCAACACGCTTGCCCTGTGTCTCGACGCGCAACGTTTTGGACAACTGTTCGATCCATTCGGCGGCGAACAAGACTTGCAACGCGGACTCGTGCGCGTGTTGCACTCGCTCAGTTTCATCGAAGACCCCACGCGCATTTTGCGCGCCGCGCGCTTTGAGCAACGCTTTGGTTTCAAAATCGAAACGCGCACCGCGCAGTTGATTGGCGACGCGCTCGAAATGCTCGAGCGTGTGAGCGGTGAACGTGTGCGCCACGAACTCGATTTGATTTTTCGCGAGACCGAGCCGGAAAAATCGCTCGCGCGCCTGAGCGACCTGGGAGTTTTGCGCGCGATCTTTCCGCGTCTCGCCTTTGGCGATTGGCACATTGCCAAATTTCGCGTTGCGCGTCAGACGCACGCGACCTCGGTGATGTACCTTGCCTTGCTCGCGTACGATCTCACGCAAGCCGATGCCGTCGCGTTTGCGAAACGGCTCAAACTGAAAAAGAGCGAAACCGAAATCATTCATCAAGTTCTCGCTCTGCGCGCCGAAGCGCACGCGCCGCTCGCGGCGGATGTGTTGACGCCGAGCGCGCTGTATCATTTGCTTGTGGATTATAACGACGATGCGCTCGCGATTTTTGAATTGGCAACCGACGACGCGCGGGTGCGCGAACACGTCGGCGTGTTCTGCGAACGTTTACGCGAGATGGCGCCGGAATTGACCGGCGATGATTTGAAACGCATGGGGATTTTACCGGGACCGCAGTATCGTGAAATTCTCACGCAACTGCGCGACGCGCGGTTGGACGGCGTGATGACCTCGCGTGCGGAAGAAGAAACTTGGGTGCGCCGATTTTTAGATCAAGTCAACGGGGGATGACATGGCACAAAAGTTTTTGATCGTATCGAACGATAAAAATGTGCTCGACACCATTCAAAAGGCACTTGCCGATGACAAGCACGCCACGATCCTGGCGGAAGATGGTTTGGAAGCGGTTGACCTGGCTTTGGACCGCAAGCCCGCCGCCGTGTTTCTCGATGTGCGTTTGGCGCATCTGACCGGCTTGGAAGTGGCACGCGCCCTACGCGCGATTGCGCCGACGGCCCAAGTGCCGATCATTTTTCTGGCTGACAATCCGGCGGACGCGCGCAAGGTGGCGGAAGCAAACCTAGCGTACACCGATTGTTTGATTGCGCCGTACGACGAAGCGCAAATTCGGCGCTGTGCGGTGGATGCGCCCAACGGCGCGAATGGCGAGGCGCGCCCCGAAGCCGAGAACACCTGGATGGTCGCTCTGCTTGATCCGCTCACCCGCCTGTATCATCGCCGGTATTTCATGCATCGGCTCGCGTACGAAGCCGCGCGCAGTGCGCGGTACAGCGCGCCACTCTCCTTGTTGCTGGTGGATGTGGACAACCTTAAGGAAATCAATCGCGAGTACGGCATTGTGACCGGCGACGCGGTGCTCGTCGAAGTTGGCGAAGTTCTGCGGCGTCTGACCCGTGCGAGCGACATTGTCGGGCGTTGCGACACCCAGGATTTTGGCGTACTCGCGCCGCAGATCGGCGAAAAGAGCGCGGGCGACTTGGCGGCGCGCATCGTCACGGTGATTTCCGCGCATCACTTTGTCTTGAAAAAAATGGATGTGCACGTGACGGTCAGTGTCGGGGTGGCGAGCGTGCCTGGGAATGATCTGACGGACAACCTGGCTTTGCTGGGACGCGCGGAGAACGCGTTGCAAATTGCCAAGCAAGCCGGCAAGAATCGGGTGGAGGTGGCAGGATGATTCCCGAAGCGCAAACGTACGCTGAGCTTTTGCGCGAGGCGCGCACGCGGATTTGGAAATTGATGGATGGTTTGAATCAGGATGCGCTCAACTGGCATCCAACGCCGGACGCGAGCAATTCGATTTACGCGCTCGTCACGCATTGTCTCGGCGCGGAACGCCGGTGGATTCATCAAATCGTCGGCGGGCGTAGCATCGTGCGCGACCGCGACGCCGAGTTTCGCGCGCTCGCGGACAATCCGGCGACCTTGCAAACGACGTATGCCGAAGCCGCAATTGAGACCGAGCGTGTGCTCAACGATTTGACGCTCGATGCGATGGCCGAGTTGAAGAGTGATGGTAAGAATCAAGCATCGGCGCGTTGGTGCATCTTGCACATTGTCGAGCACTATAACGAACACATCGGGCAAATTGCGTTGACGCGACAACTGTGGGAAAATCGCACCGCGCGTTTACATGAAATTTAGTCAGCCCATTGTTTTATCATTTCGACGAGCCGCGAAACGGCGAAGAGAAATCTAAATCGCGTTGGAGATTTCTCGCCGCTAGGCGGCTCGAACCAAGACGGATAAACGGAGATTGAAAATGAGTGAAGAGAAACCGCAAGAATTTGATTTAGCCAAAGAGTTGAATCAACTCGGCGAGCAATTGAAAACCTTGGTGCAAGTCGCGCGCGATCATCCGCAGACCCAGGAATTTCAACGCCAGGTCAAGCAAGCCGTTCACGATTTGGGCGAGAGCATTGACCACGCGATTACGACCGCCAAGCAGGACGAGCGCGTCAAACAAGCCGAAGAACACGTCAAGCAAGCGGCGCAGTCCATCAAAGAGGGCGGCGCGAAAGAAGATATAGAGCGCGGTTTAGCCAAGGGCGTGCGCGCGTTGAACGAACAAATTCAACGCGTGATCGCCGACGCGCAAAAACCGCCGGAGCAAAAGTGATAGATAGGGGCGAAGCATTTTTCACACGCTTGCGCGGGAAAATGCTTCGCCCCTACTTGGCGCATCCGCCGCCAACAATTTTCTTTGCATTTCGCTTGAATCGTGGTAGAATGTTCGCACACTTGTTCTTGGTGTGCATTTTTATTTTCTAGAAAGCCCCACTTATGTCCCGCATTTACGTAGCGCTCGACACCGAAACGACCGGACTGCAACCTGACCGCGACGCGATCATCGAGATCGGCGCGGTCAAATTTCGTGGCGACGAGGTGCTCGAAACCTGGTCGTCGTTGGTCAATCCCGGTCGCGCCTTGCCGCGCAAAATCGAACGACTCACCGGCATTTCCTCGCGCGAGGTCGAACGCGCCCCGACCTTGTTTTCCGTGATGCCCACGCTCAAACGGTTCGTCGGCGAAAATCCGGTCGTCGGACACAACATTGCGTTCGACCTGGGATTTTTGCAACGCGGCAGTTTTAGCGCGAGTGCCGCGCTCGACACGTACGAACTCGCGTGCATCCTGATGCCGTACGCGTCGCGGTACACGCTCGGCAAGTTGATGGAAGATTTGCACATTGATTTTCCGACCAAGCATCGCGCACTTGCCGACGCGCGGGCGACCCACGCGTTGTTCAACGCGCTTCTCGAACGCGCGGGACGCCTCGACCAAAAAGTGATTCAGGAAATCGCGCAACTGGGCGGCAAGTCGGACTGGGCGTTGAAATTTGCGTTCCAGGATTTACTGCGCGATCACGCGCGCACCGCGTTTTCCGGCGGCTCGATTGGCGCGCAGTTGATGGCAAAGGGCGGACTGGGCGACGAAACGCTGGGTCTGCTTTTTTCACGCGACACGAAAGAGCAACCACTCAAACCGAAAACGCATCAAGACCCGCTCGATGTGGACGCGCTCGCCGGTTTGCTCGAACCGAATGGCGCGTTCGACCAACATTTTCCGGTGTTCGAGCATCGCGCGCAACAAGTCGAAATGTTGCGTGCCGTCGCCGGCGCGTTCAACGATGGCGCGACCTTGCTCGTCGAAGCAGGAACGGGTACTGGTAAATCGCTGGCGTACTTACTTCCCTCGATTTATTGGGCGGCGCAAAATAATCAACGCGTCGTCGTTTCCACGAACACGATCAATTTGCAAGACCAACTTTTCGACAAGGACATTCCCGACCTGCGTCAGGTTTTGCCGGTGGATTTCAAAGCCGCGCTGTTGAAAGGGCGCGCGAATTATTTGTGTCGTCGTCGTCTCGACACGATGCGCAAAAACGAAAAATTATCCGGCGACGAAGTGCGCGTGCTCGCGAAAATTCTCGCGTGGCTTCCTTCGACGACGACCGGCGACAATGCCGAGTTGCGTTTGATGGGAAGCGAGAATGCGGTGTGGTTGCGTCTGTCGTCCGACCAGGATCATTGCGAGCCGACGCATTGCAATTTGCGCCAAGAAAACAAATGCTTTTTCTATCGCGCGCGCGACAAAGCCGAGAGTTCGCATGTTGTTATCGTGAATCACGCCTTGTTGCTTTCGGATATGGCGGCGGAAAATCGCGTACTCCCCGAATACAAATATCTTGTGGTGGACGAAGCGCATCACCTCGAAACCCAGGCAACGAGCGCGCTCGCGTTCGAAGCATCGCGGGATAGTTTGGAAGCGATGATGCGCGGTCTCGCGCACGAACGCGGTGGACTCATCGGCTCGCTTGCCGGGGCGTTGCGCAACTCGGATGTGCCGCAAAATTACAAAAAAGAAGCGCAAACGATTTTCACAGATGTCGCGCAGGACATTGATCGCGCTCTGCGCGGCGTGTACGAATTTTTTGTCGCGCTCGAACAATTTATCAACGCGCAAGAGCAACTGCCTGGCGAAAGCGGCGACAGCAGTTATGATCGCCAACTGCGTCTCACGGCGACGCGGCGCGCGCAACCTTCGTGGAGCGGCATCGAAATTGCGTGGGACACGTTCGGTGCGATAATGCTCAAGGTGCGCGACGGGTTGGATAAGATGTACCGCGCGTGGGGCGAACTCGACGAGTACGAAATTCCCGGTTACCCGGAATTGCAAAACGAATTATCGTTTGCGATGCGGCGTGTGAGCGAGACGCGCGCCGCGCTCGAATCGCTCATCACCAAATCGAACGCGAACTCGATTTACTGGTTCAACATCAAACGCAACGATGGCGACATTTCTTTGCACGTCGCGCCGCTGTACGTCGGCGAACTCTTGCAGAAAAATTTGTTCGCCGGTCGCGCGGCAACGATTCTCACATCCGCGACCTTGTGCGTGGACAAGAATTTCACGCACATCAAATCGCGCCTGGGTCTCGGTGATTGGGCGGATGAACTTGCAGTCGGCTCGCCGTTCGATTACAAACAAGCCGCGCTGATTTTTGTGCCGACCGATTTGCCGGAGCCCGCGCAACCCGGTCATCAAAAATCGGTTGAAGCGTCGCTCATCGAATTGTTCAAGGCGACCCAGGGTCGTTCGCTCGCGTTGTTCACGTCGCTCTCGCAATTGAACACGACGTATCGCGCGATTGCGCGTCCGCTCGAAGAGGAAGGGATTTTTGTACTCGCGCAAAATCTTGACGGCTCGCGGCGGCAGGTGCTCGAAACGTTCAAGACGCAGGCGCGCACGGTTTTGCTGGGGACGCGCTCGTTCTGGGAAGGTGTGGACGTGGCGGGCGAGGCGTTGTCGTGTCTCGTGATTGCGCGTTTGCCGTTCAGCGTGCCGAGCGATCCGATTTTTGCGGCGCGCAGTGAAACCTTCGACGATTCATTCGCGCAGTACGCCGTGCCTGAAGCGGTGTTGCGTTTTCGCCAAGGGTTCGGGCGTTTGATTCGCACGAAAACCGATCGCGGCGTCGTGGTGATTTTGGACAAACGCGTGCTGACGAAGAATTACGGACGCATTTTTCTCGAATCGTTGCCGTCGGCGTCCTTGTATCGCGGACCGATTGCGGAACTGCCCAAGTTTGCGAGCAAGTGGATTGACGGTGAGACGAGCAAGAGCGAGGAATAAATTTTGTTGCAAAAATGCAACGTGCGCCGCCAAATTCTCCTCGCGCGTAACAAGCTCCGCACCTGCACGTGCGCACAATTGCGTTTCCGCGAATTCATCGAATCACCCGAGGGACATCTGGTTCTCGCACAGACGATTGAATGAGCTGGCTCATCAGTTCACCGTTCAGCCGGTCAACAAATATTCCACAACTCTATTTTGCATTCATCGAAAGACGAGGAACAACATGAAGTTGGATTACGGCAAGACTGCCTTGCTTGGGTTTGGTTTTTTCGGCGTGAGTTTAATCTGGTCGGTCTACAATTCTTACGTGCCCGTATTTCTCGAAAAAGATTTTTTGCTGAGCGCGACACTCGTCGGCGTCGTGATGACTTTTGACAACATTGCCGCGTTGTTTATCCAACCCTGGATTGGCGCGTTGAGTGATCGCACGCGCACACACATGGGCAGGCGTATGCCATTCGTGATTGCCGGCGCGCCGGTCGCCGCACTGGCGTTTGCGGCGATTCCGTTTGCGAATGCGTTGCCCTTGTTCATGCTCACGATAATCGTCATGTTGTTTGCGATGGCCGTATTTCGCACGCCGGTGATTGCGCTCATGCCCGACATTGTTCCCTCGCCCTTGCGCAGTAAAGCGAATGGCATGATCAATTTGATGGGCGGCGTCGGCGCCATCCTTGCCTTCTTTGTCGGCGCGCGTCTGTACGACATGGGACGACCGGTGCCATTTCTCGTCTTTGCGGTTGTGCTGGTCATCGCAATTGCGTTGGTGTTCTTGTTTATCAAAGAGCCGCGCAATTATGGCGAACCACCCAGTCAAGAAGCCGGCGTACTTGCCAATCTGCGAATCATTCTCGCCGACCACGACCGCAGTGCAATTTTGATTCTGCTCGCCATTTTTGCATGGTTCGTTGGCTTTAACGTGATCGAAACTTTTTTCACGCTGTACGGCGTGAATGTGTTGGGTGTCAAAGAAAGTGCGGCCTCGCTCACGCTGGGATTTTTATCGGTCACGTTTGTGTTGTTCGCCGTACCTAGCGGATTTATCGCAACGCGTTTCGGGCGCAAGCCGACCATCCTGGTTGGGCTAGCTCTGCTCGCCGTGTTGCTCGCAATAGTGCGAGTTCTGCCACCCACCACGCAAATGCTTTCGCTCGGCGCGGGCATCACGGTGTTGCACGTGATTATGATGCTCGCCGGCTTGGCATGGGCGATGATCAATATCAACTCGTTGCCGATGGTGGTGGACATTGCGCCGCAAGATCGCATTGGCACATACACCGGTCTGTACTATTTCTTTTCGACCTCTGCCGCCATCCTGGGTCCCTGGCTTGGCGGCGCGTTGACCGATATGATGGGACGCGATTACACGATGATCTTTACGATTGCACCCATCGGCATGATTGTCGCGTTTGCCTGTATGCTCGGCGTACGACGCGGTGAACGCGCAGAAACGACCGTACAATAATTTCGTTTTTTCACCGACCTGGGTTTGCAAAAACCCAGGTCGGTTTTTTATTCAACGTCCCAGCCATCCGCCATCCACCGGCAAGATCACACCATTCACATAATTCGATGCCTCGGACGCCAGAAACACTGCCGTGCCTTTCATATCGTCGGCATTGCCCCATCGTCCAGCCGGAATGCGCCCCAGGATAGACTGATAACGCGCCGCATCGTTTTTGAGTGCCTCGTTCATATCCGTGTCCATATATCCCGGCGCAATCGCGTTCACGTTCACCCCGCGCGCCGCCCACTCGTTCGCCAGCGTCATCGTCATACGTGCCACACCGCCCTTTGCCGCCGCATACGCCGGAATCCGCCAGCCGCCGATAAAACTTTGCAAGGACGCAATGTTGATGATTTTGCCTTGTCCTTTTGGCAACATCACTTGCCCGGCAAGTTGATCGAGCAAAAACATTGAGGTCAAGTTCACCTCGATCACGTCCGCCCAATCATTGAGTGGAAACACTTCGGAGTTGTGACGACGCTGAATTCCGTGACTCACGAGCAGAATGTCGAGTGTGCCGAGTTTTTGCACACTCGCTTCGAACGCGCGCTTGAGTTGCTCGCGATTACCCAAATTGGCTTGCAGAGGAATAACCGAATTTACCCGATTTTTGCCAAGTTGCGCCGCCGCGCTGAAAATCTTTTCGCTCGAACTCACGATCACCACATCCGCGCCGTGTTCAAGCAAACCTTCTGCCATCGCATAACCCAAACCACGACTCGCACCAGTGACAAGTGCTTTTTTGCCAGTTAAATCGAAAAGAGACATAGTTGCTCCGCTCCTGTACTAGAATTTGGTTTGCTGAGAGGTATCAATTAAATCCAATTGTACCCGACTGCGCTAAAATGCCAACCTGACAGCAAATTTAACGACTCTGATAGTTTTTGAGAGTTCCATTTGTGTATAATGCCACTGGTTATTTTCTAATCCATGCGGAGACATCATCAAATTGGCTCAAAATTCACGTCTTTCTGGCTTTTTTCGCTTGAGCGTTGCCGAACGCCAAAATGTCATTCGTGAACGCGCTAGCTTGACAGAAAACGAAAGCGCGTTGCTTTCGAGTGGTGGGATTTCGCCGGAATTGGCGAGCCGGCTAGCCGAAAACGTCATTGGCATTCACGGCTTGCCGCTCGGCATCGTGACTGCGATCAACGGACAAAGCAGGTACCAGATCGAGATCGCAGGCATGGCTGGTCATGCAGGCACCGTGCCGATGGGCAGCCTGCGACGCGACGCGCTCGCCGGGGCCACGGAATGCGTGC
>CAZPIR010000120.1:0-9355 GCA_964586085.1 uncultured Anaerolineaceae bacterium
CGCGGGTCGTGGATCAATCGGCGCAAGCGGCGCAACAAATCGTCGCCGGGGTCGAACAGCAAACGATTGGCTTGGACCAAATTGTGATCGGGGTGAATGACATTAATCAAGCGGCGCAACAGAGTTCGGCGGGGGCGCAACAATCGCAAAAAGCCGCGCAAGATATGAACGGCTTGGCAGAGCAACTCAAGCGCGTCGTCGCGCAATACCGCATGCATTAGGCGTTGGTGTGACTGTGAACGAACAAGGACGTTCGTTCAACTGATTGGTTAGACATTAGGAAAAAACCTATGCGTAACTATTTGAATAACCTCAATTTGGGCATCAAACTGATGGGCATCGCTTTGTTGTGTGCATCCGTGATTGGGGTGGGCACATTTGTCGGTGCGATGGGTATGAAGTTGATCAACGATCAGATGTCGCTGGTCTATCATCAAGACATGTACTATTTGCAACGCGTGGATCAACTGACCGCGAATCTGTACCAGATTCGCGGTGACACGTACAAGTTTATTTTCAACTCGTTGCAACGCGGCGCGACACGCAAAAACATTGACGCACTGATCGCGCTCAACAATCAAGCGGTTGACGAATTGCAAACTTTGCCCACCACCCACGCCGCCAGTTCCCAGGTTGCTAAACTGGAGACGACGTGGGCGCAATACCAACGCAACATCACGATTGTGTTAGACACGGCGCAAGCCGGCAAGGAAGGCACGGCGTCGTACAGCATGGATGTGGGAGAAGCGTTGGATGCGCATCTCGCACTCGTCAAGGTAACCGATGATTTGCAAAAGCAAATGACGCAACACGCGGCGGATGCGCAGGCAAGCGGCGACACGATTTTCAGTGTTGCGAGCATGTTGGCAATTGTCGGCGGCATTGTCGGTGTGCTTGGCGTGCTAGTAGCGGGCATCGTTATTGCGCGGAGCGTGACCGGCGCGGTGCATCAAACAGTGCAGATGATTCAGGAGATGGGCAAGGGGCGATTGGGTCGGCGATTGCATTTGGAACGCAAAGATGAAATCGGTGTGCTGGCGCAAACGATGGATCACTTTGCGGATAATTTGCAGAACTTGGTTAGCCACAATCTTTCGCGCATCGCCGATGGCGACCTGGATGTGGTGATTCAAGCGGCAAGCGCCGAGGATGAAATCGCGGCGGCGGAAACGCGCATGGTCGCATCTTTGCGCGCGCTGGTTGGCGAGATCAACGCACTCAATCGCGCGGCAATCGAAGGCAAGCTCAGCGCGCGTGGCGACGCCTCGAAATTCCAGGGCGGTTATCGCCAGGTTTTGCAAGGGATGAATGACACGCTCGATGCGGTGATTGGTCCTTTGAATATGGCGGCGGAATATGTGGACTTGATTGCCCAGGGTGACATTCCGCCCAAGATCACTGAGCAATACAATGGTGATTTCAACGAACTGAAAAATAATCTCAACATGTGCATTGACGCGATTGGCGCGCTCGTCGCGGACACGAACGCGCTCAACCAAGCCGCGCTCGCGCAAAAATTTGAAACGCGCGCGGACGCCTCGCAACATGCCGGCGATTTTCGCAAAATTGTGGATGGCATCAATCGCACGCTCGATACCGTCGTCGAAAAAATATTTTGGTACGAACAACTGCTCGCCGCAATTCCGGTCGGCTTGTCCGTCACCGATTTGAACATGAACTGGACCTTCATCAACAAACCGGTCGAAGAGTTTTTAGGCAAGCGACGCGACCAGGTGCTAGGTGCACCGTGTCAGGGTTGGAACGCCGACATTTGCCAAACCGAAAATTGCGGTGTGTATAAATTGCGTCGCAACGATCCGCGCACCGCGTTTCGACAACAGGACGAGGATTTCCAGGTGGACTCGGTATACCTTGTCAACCGGCAAGGCGAACAACTGGGTCACGTCGAGGTGGTGCGCGAAATGACCGCGACGACGCGACGCAACGAGTACACGCGCGTCGAACTCGAACGCTTTACCGGCAACATGCGTAAATTTGCCGAAGGCAATCTCGACCTGGATTTGCGCGTTGCCGATGCGGACGAATATACGCGCGGCACCTGGGAAAATTATTCACGCCTCAACGATAGTTTGCGTCAAGTGCGCGATTCGGTGGCGGTTCTGCTCGGCGACGTGAATACATTGTCGCAGGCGGCAGTCGAAGGCAAGCTGGCGATTCGCGCGGATGCGTCCAAGCACGGTGGCGATTTTCGCAAGATTGTGCAGGGTGTCAACGCGACGCTCGATGCGGTGACGTTGCCGGTGAACGACACGAAACAAATCCTGGGTCAAATTGCACGGGGCGATCTCACGGTCAAGATGAACGGGCACTACAAGGGCGACTTTGCTTTACTCCGTGAAAGCATCGAGACGATGGTCGGTGGTCTGAAAACACTCGCACTGCAATCGCAACAAAGCGCCTCGAACATTGGCTCAGCGGCATCACAGATTCTTTCGTCGTCCACACAAATGGCATCGAACACGCGCGAGCAGGCGAGCGCGGTGAACCAGGTCACGAGCACGGTCAAACAAATCAAGGTCTCGGCGGAGCAAATGGCGCAACGCGCGCAAAGTGTTGCCGCGCAAGCCACGCGCGCAATGCAAGCCGCCGACAAAGGCACAGTTGCCATCGAAGACACGATGAGCGGTATGACGGACATTCGCAACAAGGTCGAAGCTATCGCCGAAAACATCCTGGCTTTGTCGGAACAGACCCAGCAAATTGGTAACATCATTGACACGGTCAGCGATATTGCTGGACAATCGAACATTCTCGCATTGAACGCGGCGATTGAAGCGGCGCAAGCCGGCGAAGCCGGCCGCGGGTTCCGTGTTGTGGCGGACGAAGTGCGTAACATGGCAGAGCAATCGCGCCAAGCCGCCGCGCGGGTCAAGATCATCCTAGGTGACATTCAAAAAGCGACGAACCGCGCGGTGATGGCAACCGAGCAGGGTACCAAGGGTGTCAACGCGGGCAGTGAAACGGTCACGCATGCCGCACACACGATCCAGGAATTGACGAGCGCGGTCGAAGAGTCGGCGCAAGCGGCGCAGGAAATTGTGGCGGGCGTTGAACAGCAAACGATTGGTCTCGATCAAATTGTGATTGGGATGAGTGAAATGGCTCAAGCCGCCCAACAAACCGCGACGGGCGCGGCGCAATCGCAACAAGCCGCGCAAACGTTGACGACGACGGCGGCGGCATTGCAACAATCGGTTTCGCGTTTTACGGTAACGGATAATGCCGGGCGTGTGGCACGCGGTTCTGCACTCAAATCGCGCATCAATTTTGTCAACGAAGAATTTGGATCAGCGGCATTGGAGCGGGTGATTGCGCACGTGAAACCTGAATTGCGTCGTATTCTCACTAACACAATTCAGGATGAGGATGTTTTGCCGCGCGAGGTGATGGTTGCCTTTAACGAAGCTGTCGTGCAAGAACTGGGGCGTGGCAGTCGCGATATTTTGCGGCGCATCGCGGCTTTTAGCGCCAAGCATGATATTGGCGTGACATTCGCGGATTACTTTCGACCCGGTGATCCAGGTTATGCGTTGCAATATGCAGATGTGATTCTAAAACATTTCTGGGGGCAGGTGCCAATTCACGCACAGAAACAGGACGGTAACTGTGTGCGGATCACGCTTGCCAAGTCTGACACGATCACGCGTGACATGTGTCACTATGTGTTGCCCGGTTGGGCGGAAGGTGTGATTGCGCAATCTGGCGGCAAGCCCCGGGTTCATCGCCTGAGTTGCGCACATGAAGGTGACACGCAATGCGAGTACGAAATCGAATGGGACATTTGGTAAACCAACTTCCTATCCACTATCACAGAAGACCAGATTATAATGACGGTGTATCAATCTCTAATTTACCAAAGCAGATGATTTGAGCAACACGATTTGCGAATAACCCAGGGCAGTGGGAGCGTTTGCAGGACAAGTTACTTGGAGGAACCCAATGTTCAACCTCGACGACGACATCATGCGCCAATTGCGCGCGACCTTCAAAATTGAAGCGGCAGAGCACATTCAAGCGATGAACAAGGTTTTGCTCGCGCTGGAACAAAACCCCGAAGACCAGGAACGCACTGCGCTCCTCGCAGAGATTTTCCGCGAGGCGCACAGTCTCAAGGGTGCGGCGGGCGCGGCAGATTTTCCCGAAGTGGAAAAGACCGCGCACAAGTTAGAAAACGTGTTCGGCGCGGCAAAAACCGGCAAGATCAAATTGACCGGTGATTTGTGCGATGTGCTTTATGCGGGCATTGACTCGGTCAGCACGATTGTGGATGCCGCGCTCACCGAAAAAGAACATGGACTGGACTTGGCGGCATTGCACGCGCGACTTGATGCGGCGGAACGCGGTCAAGTGATGGCTCCGCCTCAACCGGCTCCCGTGCCTCAACCGGTCCCGCCAGCACCTGCGCCCGTGGCAGTGGCTCCGGTAGTGCAACCCGCACCCGAATCGCCTGCCCCGGTGGTTTCCGCTCCCGCACCGCAATCCACACCTGAACTAGCTACACCGGTCGCAACGGCTCCAGCAGTTCAACTGGATCCCGAAGTACCGGCTCCTGTTGCCACGACTCCAACTCCTGCGCCAGTTGCCCCTGTGGCTCCTGCTCCGGCGGCGCAATCCGTGCCCGAAGCGACCCCGCAAAAAAACTATCAAGGACCCGACCGTCGAAAATCCGGCGGACATGGACCCGCTCTAAACGAAGATACAATTCGTGTCGCGACCGGCAAACTCGATTCATTGATGGCGCGTTCCGGCGAATTGCTCGTTGCCGGTCTCAAGATTGATCAACGCCTCCATGAAATCGAAGAGATTGGTCACGCGCTCGAAGAACTCAATCGCGAGTGGCTCAAGGCGCGTGCGACGAATAGCGCATTGCTCCACGACGGCAATGACCAAGCCAAACCTCTGTTGCGCTTGATGGATTTGTATCAGGAAAAATTGCGCTCGCTCTCCGTCCAGGTCGGCGACCTTGAACGTGGATTTTCCGGCGATGCGTTGCACCTTTCGCGGGTGACGAATGATTTGGGCGAAGGCGTGATGAAAGTTCGCATGTTGCCGGTTTCAACTGTGTTCGATCCATTCCCGCGCATGGTGCGTGACATTGCGCGCGAGATGGGCAAAGAAGTTGAACTCAAAGTTGAAGGCGCGGAAACGGAACTTGACCGCAAGGTGCTTGAAGAGATCAAAGACCCGGTGATGCACTTGATTCGCAATGCGGTGGATCATGGCATCGAAAAGCCGGAAGAACGTGTGCGACACGGCAAGCCATCGTTGGGCACGATTTATCTGCGCGCGTTCCAAAAAGGCAACAACATTGTTATCCAGGTCGCCGATGATGGCGCGGGTATTGATCGCGACAAGGTCAAGCAAGCGGCGGTCAAGCACGAAATCGTGACGAACGAACAAGCGCAAGCGTTGAGCGATGACGAAGCCTTGATGCTCATCTTTGCGTCGGGTTTGTCCACAAGCCAAATCATCACCGGTATTTCCGGGCGTGGTGTGGGCATGGATGTGGTACGCCGCAACGTCGAATCCTTGCAAGGTCAAGTGGACGTGCATACGGCGCTTGGCAAAGGCACGACGTTCGACCTCACGCTCCCGCTCACCTTGGCGACGACCCAGGAATTACTAGTCCAGGTCAGCGAGCAAACGTTCGGCATTCCGATCTCGGCGGTCGAACGCATTTTGCGCATCAGCCAAAAAGATATTGCCGCTGTCTCAGGTCGCCGCGCAGTTGTGGTGGATGATGAACCCGTGTCGCTGGTACCGCTTGCCGAAGTGCTCGAAATGCAACACGTCGAGCAACAGGTGGGCACGGACGGCAAGATGCCGATTGTCATCCTGGGTTCGGGACGCAAGCGCATCGCGTTTCTTGTGGATGCGGTGGTCGGTCAGCAAGAAAGTGTGGTCAAGAGTTTGGGCAAGCAGTTGGGGCGTGTGCGGAATGTCGCCGGCGCGACAATCCTGGGTTCGGGCAAAGTGATTATGACGCTCAACCCGATGGATTTGGTCAAGTCCATTCGTGGCACGCAGAACCATGCTTTGCCGATGACCGGCACCACGCCGACGAAAGCGAAAAAAGCCAAGCAAGCCGCCATCTTGGTTGTGGACGATTCGCTCAGCACGCGCACGCTCGAAAAGAACATTCTCGAAACGGCGGGCTATAAAGTGACCGTCGCGACCGATGGTGTCGAAGCGCTGGGGATGCTCAGTTCCAACGGCAATTACGATCTCGTCGTGTCCGACGTGTTGATGCCGCGCATGGATGGTTTGCAATTGACCTCGAACATCAAAAAAGATCCGAACATGAAAAAGATTCCGGTCGTGCTGGTGACCTCGCTTGATTCGCAAGCCGACCGTGAACGTGGTTTGGAAGTGGGCGCGGACGCGTACCTCGTCAAGAGCAATTTTGATCAAAGCAATTTGCTCGAGACGGTGGCGCAGTTGATCTAAGGAAACTATTTTAACAAGGGTGAACTGTGATTCGTGTACTCATAGTGGATGATTCTGCCGTTCTGCGGCAGAGCACCAAATTTATTCTGGAAAGCGATCCCGATCTCAAGGTTGTCGGCGAAGCCATGAATGGCGCTGAGGCGGTGGTCCAAGCAACCAGCTTGAAACCGGATGTGATTACGATGGACATTCGGATGCCCAAGATGGATGGCTTGGAAGCGATTCGGGAAATTATGGCAGAGACGCCCGCGCCGATTGTCGTGGTGACCGGGATTGACCTTGACCAAGAGAGTAGCGTTTCGGCGCAAGCGACGAAACTGGGTGCGGTGTCGGTTTTGCGACGCCCGGACAGTATCGCCAGCTCGGATTACAAAACGTTCGCTATGCGCTTGATTCGCCAGGTCAAAGCAATGAGTTCGGTCAAGGTGGTGCATCGTGTTCGCACACTGGGCGCGCCAGTTGCCTCCGCCACCTTTAGCCAGCCGAAAATGCCGACAACGATTTCAACCGACCCCGCGCCAATGAAAACGCAAATCGTTGCTATCGGTTCTTCGACGGGCGGACCTGCCGCACTGCACAAGGTGTTGAGTGGCATTCCCAAAAATTTTGCCCTGCCGATTTTGATTGTGCAACACATTTCGTTCGGCTTTGTCGGCGGTTTGGCGTCGTGGCTGAACGATGCGTGCGCTTTGCAAGTCAAGGTCGCCGAAGCCGGCGAGCGTGTGCAAGGTGGTCATGTCTACATTGCGCCGGATGATTGCCATCTGACGATTGACCGGTTTTGGCGGATCGGTCTCAGCGATACGCCGCCGGTGGGCGGGCATCGTCCCTCGGTGACGGCGTTGTTTCAATCGGTCGCGCAGTCGTTTGGCGCAAGTTCGCTTGCGGTGATCTTGACCGGCATGGGCGCCGACGGCGCGATGGGGATGAAGGCATTGCGTCAAGCCGGGGCGATTACCATCGCGCAAGATCAGGCGTCGTGTGTCGTGTTTGGCATGCCCAAAGAAGCAATTGCGCTGGGCGCGGTGCGTTATACAGTGTCACTCGACCAGATTGCGCAGAAAATTCAAGAGTATATTGTGGTGTAGGAGATGAGACGATGATTCGAGTTCTCGTGGTAGATGATTCTGCGACCGCCCGCGAAGCTCTCTGTGTGATCTTGCGCAGTGAGCCAAGTATTCAAATTGTGGGTGAAGCAACCGACGGGGTGCAGGGCGTCGAATTGGCGGCGCAACTCAAGCCCGATGTGATTACGATGGATATTAATATGCCGCAGATGAATGGGTACGAAGCGACCCGCGCCATCATGGCGAGCGCGCCTGCGCCGATTGTGGTTGTGACGAGTGTGACCCAGGAAGAATTGGTGCATCAGGGTTTGGATATTTTGTTAGCGGGTGCGCTCGAAATCGTGCAAAAACCCAGTAGTCTTGCCGATACCAGTTTTGAATCGGTACGCACGGAATTGATTGCCAAGATCAAAGCGGTGGCACAAATCAAATTCCCGCGTCCCTAAGTAGCTTTTAGTGATTTCATTGTGCCTAACGTGAAAAACCAAGGAGTCCGACCATGAACAACCACATCCTTGTCGTGGAAGATAGCCGTACCGAAGCCATGCGCGCGCGCCTCATTTTGGAACGCGCGGGCTATCAAGTCAGTCTCGCGTCCGATGGCAAAGAAGGTTTGGTCAAAGCGACCGCCGAAAAACCGGATGTGATTTTACTCGATACGGTGATGCCGCAGATGAGCGGCTTTGAAGCGTGTGGTAAATTGCGCATTGATCCTCAGACGAATGGTATTCCGATTATTATGCTGGTCAGCGACGGCGAAGCAAGCGATTTGCCGTCCGGTCCCAATCTGGATTGCTTGTTGAACAAGCCGTACGATCCCAACTCACTCGTCAGTAAAATTCAATTGTTACTTGCCGCGCGTCCATCTGTGCAAGGGCAAGGCGATGATTCGGCGCGTCTCCGCACCGAACTGCAACGCGCGCAACAAGAAATTCAAAACGCGCGCAAAGCCCGCAGTGATTTTCTGGCGAACATGAGCCACGAACTGCGCACGCCTTTGCATGAAATTATCGGTATGACCGAGTTGATGCTCAGCACAACCTTGACGAACGAACAAGACAAGTACATCAACACTGCCAAAACGTCATCGAACGCTTTGCTCAGTCTCATCAACGACGTCATTGAATTTTCCGAACTCGAAGCCGGTCAACTCGACCTGGAAGAGCAAGCGTTCAATCTCAGCGAGCCGCTCAACCGCACGATTGAAATCATGTCGCCGCGCGCATCGGACAAGGCGCTTGACCTGAGCGTGACGGTCGAGGCGAATGTGCCTAAACAATTGATTGGCGACTCGAATCGCTTGCGCCAAATTCTTGCCAACCTGGTTGCTAACGCAATCAAGTTTACCGAACGCGGCGGGGTGAATGTGCGCGTGGACGCGGAAAATATCCGCGACCGCGAACTCGATTTGCACTGGCGCGTTAGTGATACCGGCATCGGCATTCCTGCCGACCGCCACGAATTGATCTTTGAACCGTTCCAACAAGCCGACACCTCTGCCACGCGTCGATTTGGTGGATTGGGTATGGGTCTCGCGCTTGCGAAACAACTCGTCAAATTAATGGGCGGTCGCATCTGGGTCGAAAGCGAACCGGGCAAAGGCAGTACGTTCCATTTCTCCGTCAAGATGAAGGCGCAACCCCAGGTTGCGCAGGCGCCAACGGTGATGAGTGGCGCGCGCACTTGGCCTCGCTCGTTACGCATTCTGGTCGCCGAAGATAGCCCGACGAATCAACTGATTGCCAAGTCGTCGCTGACCAAAGCCGGGCACGTCATCACGTTAGCGTCGAATGGACTGGACGCGGTCAAGGCATACGAAT
>CAZPIR010000121.1:0-9337 GCA_964586085.1 uncultured Anaerolineaceae bacterium
ATAGTATGCCACGTTGATACGGTCTTCGCGGAAATCCGGGATCGGCACGTACCAATCGCGCGGAATGCCAATGACGCCCGCCGTCAAGGTTTTCGGGTCGAGCGAAGTTAGCATCATCGAGTCGGTGCGACACAAGCCGTGATCAATCGCGCGGCAATCCGTGCCCATCAACAACACGTTCACGCGGTCGCCCGCCGAAATGTTGAGCACCGGCGCGGCGGTTGGTTGCGGCGCGGAAACGGCCAGCACCGGCGGGCTGGAAATGTTCGGCAAGCCATTCAAGACCACCGCTTCACGCACCGTGTCGTACGTTTGGTACGCAAAGAAAAACCCGCCACACACTAACAGCGGGAGCAAGATAATCACCAGCGCGCGTAACGCGCATCCAACAGTCGAATATGAACGAGTCAACTAGTCCTCCAACTTTGCGGCGGCAAAATTATAGCACATTCGTCCAAGCGATACAAGATTTGACTTTTCATTCACAACGATATATAGTTTTTGCCGATGTCATTACTCGGTGATCGTTTGCGCCTCGCGCGTGAAGCACGCGGCGTGGCTCCCCTTCAAGTCGAAATTGACACGCGCATCCGCGCGACCGTGATTAACGCGCTCGAACAAGGCGATTACGAAAGTTTGCCGCCCGAGCCGTTTCTGCGCGGCTTGATTCGCACGTACGCCATGTATCTCGGACTCGACGCCGAGGATATGATTCGGTTGTACATTGCCGATTTTGCGCCGCCCCCGCCTCCGCCAACCGAACCAATTGCCCGTCCCATCGCGCCGGCACCGCAACCGGTTCAACCGGTCATGCCGCCACCGACTGCGCCCGTCGTGCCGCCGGCGAACACGCCGGGCTTGAGTCTGTTTGCGCGATTGAACGGCAGTGACACGCCGCCGCCGCCGCCCGAAGAATTTTCCGAACTGCCGCCCGAAATGATGCCGGAGGAACCGGCGAAACCGGCTCCGATGCCCACCGCGCAAATGATTTTTTCCCGACGATTGCCCAGCATTGCGCCGTTGCGTTTGCCAATGCCAGTGATTATCGCGATTGGCATCGCCGTTGCCGTGATGCTCCTTGTGTGCGTCGCGTTCATTTTCACGCAAGGACTTCCCGCACTCTCCGCGATGCTCAACCCACCACAAACCGCCACACCCACTCGCGCCCCAGCAACACGCACGCCCTTGCCGGCTGGCGGCGCGCCAACCGGTGTGCCGACCTTTGCCGCGACGGCGCCACCTTTCACGGCATTGCCCGGCGCACAGCAATCGCCCACCGCGCGCGTGACTCCGCGTCGCACCATCGAGCCGGCACAAACCGGTTTGGACTTGACGATTGAAGCCGTCGAAAAAGTGACCGTGCATATTGGTTTGGATGGCGTGTTGGTTTTTGAAGGTACACTCGAAGCGGGAACCACGCGTTCCTGGTCGGCAAAAGAATCGCTGTACATTCGTTTGGAAAATGCCAAAGGCGCGGCGTTGATTTTCAACGGCAAGTCGCAAGCGGCACGCACCTTTGCCGAGCGCACGACGATGGAACGCCAGTGGACGCTCAATCCCAAAGGCACGCCAGTCAGCGTCCCACCGATTGAACCGCCGGCAATCGCGCCGACCGCGCCAACCCGCACACCCGCCCTGCCGGTTCCAACACCGACACTGACGCCGACTGCGTAGAAATCAAAATTTATTTTTCGTCGCAGAGGCACAGAGAACACGGAAAAATTTTTCCGCGATCTCTGTGCCTCTGTGGTACAGAAATAGAAATAACATGAAGACAAATTATTTATTGGTCACACTGGGTTGCGCCAAAAACGTTGCCGATTCGGATGGCATCGGCGCATTGCTCGACGAGTACGGCTATTGTCCGGTCGGCGAAGCGCAGGACGCGGACATTCTCATCGTCAACACGTGCGGCTTTTTGCAAGCATCGCGCAAAGAATCGCTTAACGCTCTGCGCGAACTCGGCGAAGCCAAACGCCAAGACCAGGTCTTGATTGCCGCCGGTTGTTTGATTTCGCGGTACGGCGAAATGGTGCAACGCGAAGTACCCCAAGTGGACAGCGTGATTGACGCCGGCAAGTGGCTCGCTTTGCCGCGCCTGATTCAATACTTGCAATCCGATGAAGACGTGCCAACCGATTGGTTGACCAGCGCCTACTCGGGTCTGCCGCTCGAACAACTCGCCGCGCGTTCGATTGTCGAGCCTATGCCGCGCCTCGTGCATGGACCGAGCGCGTACTTGAAAATCGCGGACGGCTGTGATCGTCCTTGCACATTTTGCATCATTCCGACCATCAAGGGCGCGCATCGTTCCAAGCCCGCCGACGCGATCATTGATGAGGCGCGCGATCTGGTTGCGCGCGGCGTCAAGGAAATCGTGCTCGTCGCGCAAGACACCACCGCGTACGGCTGGGATTGGAATCAACGCGATGCGCTCGCGCCGCTCATCGCGCGATTGTGCACCGAAGTAGATGGGCTTGCCTGGTTGCGCTTGATGTACGCGTATCCCGGTCACGTCACGCCGCGCCTTATCGAAACGATGGCGCGCTATCCCCAGGTCGTGCATTACCTTGACGTGCCCTTGCAACACGCGCACCCCGACACACTCAAGCGCATGAAGCGACCGAATCAACCGGTCACCGAAAAAATGATCGACGATTTGCGTGCGGCGATGCCGGACATTTCGATTCGCACAACATTCATCGTCGGCTTTCCCGGCGAAACGGACGACGAGTTCGATGCCCTGCTCGAATTTCTCGAAGCGCAACGCTTTGATCGCGTCGGCGTGTTCGAGTACTCGCGCGAAGAAGGCACCACCGCCGCGTTCCTCGAAAACCCGGTGCCCGCAAAAATTCGCAAGCGTCGCCGCGAAGAAGCGATGGCATTCCAACAAAAAATTTCACTCGCAAAAAACAAAGCGTTCGTCGGCAAAAAATTGGGAGTGCTTGTCGAAGGTGTGGGCGACGGCGTGAGCGTCGGACGCACGTACCGCGATGCGCCCGAAGTAGATGGCATGGTGATTTTGCCCGGCGAAATCGCGCCCGGCAAAATTGTGCCGGTGCATATCACCGGCGCGATGGAGTACGACCTGCACGGCGAGATCATTGAAAAATGAAAAGGCGACCCAGCTTGGGTCGCCTCGTTTTTTTGAATGCTTATGCTTCGCTCGCGGTCGGCGCAGGCGTCTTGGTCGCCGCAAGATAACCTTGCGTCCACACGCTCGATTCAAACACTTCGTACAGGCCCGCCAGGAATAACAGCACCGGCAAAACCACCAACCCAACCACACTGCCGGCAATCACGCCGGTCGTCACCGTACTTGTCGCCAGATACGCGGCAAACCCCACCGCGAAGGCTATCGCGATTAGAATCGCGGCAATCGGCAACATGACAAGACCAAAGCCAAAGCCGACGGCAATCACCAGAATGTACAGCACCGCGACGTTTTTGGCATTCGCGCGCACGATGCGATAACCTTGACGCAGTGAATCTATCGCCCCGTGTTTTTCAATCACACACGCGCGCACAAAAAATTCATAGAACGGGCGCACGAGCAAATGCACCGCCCACAAACACACGCCCGCAAGGCACAACATCGCTACCGAGCCGGCGACGCCTGCAATCAACAACGGTGTTGCCTCGCGCAAACGATTGGACGCAATCAGCGGAATCACCGAAACGAGCATCGGCAAAAGCGCGACAAGAATCAGCACGAACGACACAAGCGCAATCGGCAAATTGACAATCAAGCCAACGCCGAACAAAGAACGAAAGCGTTCCCAACCAATGCTAAAACCGCGTCGCACTGTTGGCGCGACCTGGGTCGTCTCCAACTCGTTAACCAAACCAATCAACGCGCCGCGCGAGACAAAGCGCAACAGCACCATCAACACACTCCACAACATCGCCACGCAAAACACGGCGATGACGATTGCCAGAATCGTTTCTTGCGCGGGCACAGGCACATCGGGCAGAGTTGGCGGCATTACGCCGGTTCCCCGGTCATTGCCGCCGCCGCTTGGCACGTTGATACTTGCGCCACTGCGATTGCCACCCGCAAGCGCGAACAAAATTCCAAAGAGCCACAGGGCGCGTTGTTTGAGCACAATTGCAAACGCGCGCGATAAAATTTTTCCGTAATCCATTTTGTGCCTCCTCCGAAAAATCAACCACGCACACTTTGATCAATCAAACGATGCGCGACCGCGCGAAAGCGCCCCCAATCGCGTCGCTCGCCCGACAAGTCGTCGAGCGCTTGAGCGATGGCGGGCAAATCGCTCCACCGCGCATCTTGAAACTGGGTGATGCGTTCACTCGGGTCGGTTGGTTGCGGCGCATCGCGCGTCTCGTCCGCGAGAAACACGTACGACACGAATGGCACGCGAATCTCGGCGTGAACAAATTCGTACTCGACGATGCCGAGCAAACGCGCGAGTGAAACCGTAAACCCGGTTTCCTCCAGCATCTCGCGCCGCGCCGCATCCTCGACGCGTTCGCCAAAATGAATTCCACCGGTCGGCACGCGATAAATACCACTCGGATAAAAATCTTTGGTGTGCAACAAGATACATTTGCCGGGACGCGGCAGAGCCAACACAATTTCGGCGTGTCGTCGTGTGCGCATGTCCAGCCGTTCCTGGATCGTGGCGGATGTTACATCCAGCGTGTGATTCCAGCGCAACGGTTCACCGAATTTTGCAATCAACGCATTCAATTCGTTCGCATCCACCAGTGACATTATTTGCTCCAACGCGCGCGTTCACGCACCGAAACACGCGCCGTTAAATCGAGTGTAAGCGGCGACACGGACACGACATGATCCACAATCACCGCGCGCACATCCGAATTTTTTTCAAGCGTCGTCAAATCAATCCGCGATTCGTAGCCGACAAAGCGCCGACCTTGCGGGGTGTCATCAATCGTCGAATGAAAATATGCTTCGCGCGAAACGCGCGTCCAACGCCAAGGCGTTTTTTCCGTCGCATCGTCCGGCACATTGACGTTGACCACATCCGCGCCAGCCGGCATTCCGCGCGTGAGAATGCGTTTGGCAAACCTCGCCGCGAAATGTGCCGCCGTCGAAAAATCAATCGCGTCGCTGTGCGACATGTGAAATTCCGGCGCCGTCATCACCGAGACCGCCATCGCTGGCGCGCCCAGGTTCGCGCCTTCGAGCGCCGCGCCGACCGTGCCGGAAATTGTGACGCCATTGCCAATGTTCTCGCCGTAATTAATCCCGGAAATCACTAATGCCGGCGGACGATCCGCCAAAAGTAAAATCGCGTGGCGCGATGTGACGGCGGGCGAAGTTGGCACGGCGAACGCGCGCAGATGTTTACCGTCCACGATATAGTTGACTGGCGCGGCATCGCCCTGCCCCACAAACGAACGTCCCATCGAGGATTGTTGTTCGAGCGGCGCGGCAATCAAAATTTCGCCGAGTGGCATGACCGCGCGCGCGAGTGCGCGCAACCCCGGCGATTGAATGCCATCGTCATTCGTGAGTACGATCAGGGGCAATTGTTTCTTTTTCGTGCGAGAGGACAAGGTTTTACTCATTGTTTCACCGTGAACTAGGATTATCAAGATGCCCATTCACCATGAGCCATTCCTGGGTGCGACGCATTCCTTCCAAAAACGAAACGCGCGGTGTGTAACCCAGGATTTGCGTCGCATTTGAAATATCAAACACGACACGATGCGAATAAAAATGGATGGACGACAGAGCGATGCGCGGCGGATAACGATTGATGAGGGCGAGCAACTCGAACGCGCTCGCGATGAGCAATGCCGGCAAACGCGGCACACGTTTCAGTTTTTTGCCACCGAGCATCCGCGCGTACGCGCCGTAGAATTCGCGCCACGTCACGCCGCGTCCTTCCGTACCCATGAACGTGCGACCAATCGCCGCGTCATTTTTTAGCGCAAGCAAAATCAGGTCAACGAGATTGTCAATATAAATCGCATTGCAAATTCCAGAACCATCGCCAACTAGCACACGCGCACGGCGACGCACCCGTTGCAAAGGCGTCACCGACCACGACGTTCCACGCGGACCATACGTGCACCCTGGTCGAATCACAACGAGCGGCACGCGATTCGTGTTTGCAAACTCACGCGCGGCACGCTCACCTTCCGCCTTGCTCAGCGAGTAGAAATCGGCGCGCGTCGCAAGCGGCGAATCGGGGCTTGAACCACTCGGCGGCAAACCAAGCGCGTTGATCGTGCTGAGGTGAATGAATCGCTGAACATTCGCCTCGTGTGCGGCGCGCAATAAATTTAAGGTGCCACCCACGTTCACGCGCCGATACTCGGCGAGATGCGCGCGTCCCCATTGCATCGCGGCGCAATGCACAACAGCATCGCAACCTTGCATTGCGCGTCGCACCGCATCTTGATCCGTTATGTCGCCAAGAAAATTTTGTGTGGACGCAATGCCGCCGCGAACCAAGCCACGCACCCGCGCGCCTTCCTCTGCAATCAATCGCTCGGCAACGCGCCCGCCGATAAATCCATTTGCGCCGGTGATTAAAATTTGCGCGCCGCGTAAATTCATTTCACGCGTTCCATCGCCAACCGGCGTTTTTCGATGATGCTCTGCCGCGCACGACCTTGCGCGCGATCCGACGACCAGGGCGCGGGTGGCGCCATCGTGAGATCGCACAACGCAAGCAGAACGGCGTCGTAATTCACGCGCCAGCCGGCAAAATCGCGCCACGCCTGGTCGCGATCATTTTTGAGCGGAACATTCTGCTTCGCCAAACGTTCGCACGCCGCGTCATATTCCGCGCGCGTGATACTGATTGGGTCGGTGGGCTTGGGACTGGGATTGTACGCAAAGTTGTAAAAATCGGCGATGCGGCGCAACGCCAGAAACCCGGCGCGAATGCACAAATCCGCACGTGGGTCAGTTGGCACATCAAGCGTCGAACGCGTGAATGCGGCGGCATCGAGCACGGCACCAGCAGATGTGACCCAGGAACGATTCGGCACCGGCGAACGAAAAAAGTTCAGTGCGGGCAGTGAGGTATGGCTTTCTTCGATTTCGGCAAACCACACTTCCCAGTTTTGCCACACTTCGCTCAAACGATTCAAGCCATGAATACGTTGATGCCGCTCGATCATTTCAATCGCCGAGGGCGGCGCACCCGCGCGCACCTCGAGCAACGTCACCGCCGATTCGCGTTTCGAGAACGCGGCGTACATCGTCGGCAAGTACGCGATCAACACCGACAACAAAATCAAGCCGGTCATCGCTTCGATATACGCGAGAATCGTTTGCGCCAATCCTTGCGGCGGCACGTAACCCAGCGTTAAAAGCGACGAGCCACTTTCGATAAATGCGTCGTAAAAGGTCGGCGTACCAACCGCCCAAAACATCAACGCAAAACCCATGCCAACGAAGAACAACCAGACCGGCAACAACGAGACCAAACTGATCGGCGCATAGTACGCCATTAACCGATCACGCTCTTGGTACGATTCGCGCTTCAGGTTGAGCACGCCGAAAATCAGACGCACGATCAAAAATACGACGCGCGTGATCATGGTTTGCTCGCCGCGTGGCACGACGAATGTGCGAATCGCCGACAGCACCGTACCCGTCGCAATGGATGCGCCAAAGATAAACGCGCCAATTCGCAACAACGTGTCCATCAACTTTTTTCCGGTTTGATTTCGAGCGCGACCACACCCAGGTTCTCTTTTGCGCGCGGATAGAGTTGACGGAGCGTTGTCAACAATTGTTCGCGCGAGAGACCGGGCGCAATCACGTCGGGGTCTTCGTGCGCGAGCAAGTCGTCGAAATTTGCGTACTTGCCAACGCGTGTGATAACGAAAGGATGTTGCTCGTTCAAGCACAGTTGATCGTCAGGTTGCAAACGTTTGATGTTGTCGTACGCAACACGTACCTCAACCGTTTTGCATCCCGATAAAATCATTTGCAAGTATTCGTCTTTAAGCCACAAAGTCTTGATCATAATTCTCCGCGTGCAATTGCCCAACATAACCCGGTCAGCGACAAGCCATCGAGAATTTCATTGCGCGCAATCAACTCGCGCACCTCTTGCGGCGAGAACCAACGCATACCGAGCGTTTCGTTCGTGTCTTGCACCTCACCTGCGCGCGTGACGCCCCGCGCGATAAATACGTAAAACACCTGGTTGCTCGATCCGTTCGACGGATGAAAATGTCCGAGCGATTTCAACGACGCGGCGCGATGCCCGGTTTCTTCCATCAATTCACGCGCCGCCGCTTGCTCGGCGGTTTCGCCGTCGTCCACTTTGCCGGCGGGACATTCCCAGCCGCGTGTGTCGGTTTGAAAACGATAGTGGTCAATCAACAAAATTTGTCCGGCGTCGTTGATCGGGACAACCGACGCGGCGTGATGTTTATAATCCACGAGATGAATATCACGCCACACCGAGCCGTCCGGCATTTCAATGTCTACGTGTTGCATGCCGACCCAATCGGAATCGTAAATCGTTCGCCGCGCAAGCACACGCCAGGGTTTCGTGTCAGTCAATTCAACCTCTAGTCATAAATTGACAATTCAGAATTGGCAATTGTCAATTTTCAGTTTACGCCGAACCAGAAATCCGGTCAAACAACGAGCGCACACATCTCACGCCATGCACGTTGCGCCTCGGCGATTTCAACGATGCGAAAGCACACGTGTGCGCCCGGCATTTTTTGCGCGAGCAGGGGCATGTCCGCGCCGATCACGGTGGCGATGATCGGATAGCCGCCGGTTGTTTGATGATCCGCCATCAACACAATCGGCTGAGCGTCTGCCGGAACCTGGATCGCGCCGAGCGGCACGCCGCACGAAACAAGTTCGCCGGCACGTCGCACAAGTGGCTCACCGCGCAAACGATAACCCATGCGGTCAGCCGAGTCGGCGACGACGTACTCGGATTTAGTGAACACCGAGATCGCTTCGGGCGCAAACCAATCGTCATGCGGACCCAGGATCACGCGCACCGGCTCGTCACGATTCGCAAACACGCGCACCCGTTCACTCGTCATTCGTCCCGCCGAGGGGACGAGTTCGCTCAACACCGCATCGCCAATCGCGATTTCATCACCGAGCACAAGCGCGCGCCCAAGTCCGCCGAACGCGCCGCGCGTGTACGTTGCGCGACTGTGCATCACGCGCGGCACATCTACGCCGCCGTGAATCGCCAAGTACGTCCATGCCGACCCAGGAATAATTTCGACGAGCGAACCACCGCGCACAAACAAACTCGTCCAGATTGGCAGAGCGCGTTCGTTGACCGTGACGCGCGCGTCGCCGATCACGGCGATGAGGTGTGCGCGATCGGTTTGCAATTTGAGC
>CAZPIR010000122.1:0-9322 GCA_964586085.1 uncultured Anaerolineaceae bacterium
CATTCGGTCTGATCAAGCGCACCTGGTTTGAGCAGAATTTGGTCGGGAATGCCCATTTTGCCAATGTCATGTAAGAGTGCCCCACGGCGAATGTTGTCCAACCTGGTTTCCGGAATACCCATCGCGCGGGAAAGCCGCACCGTCAAATCCGTAACTCGTTGCGAGTGGTCTTCGGTATCGCGATCGCGCATATCCAATGCTTTTGCCCAACCCGCAATCGTCGTGTCATACGCAACCAGCAAATCTTGCTTTGAGGTTGCAAGACTCGCGACCATTGTGTTGAATTGCGCGGTCAACTGGGCTACCTCATCATTTCCTCTTGGTATAACCTGGATGCCAAGATCACCTTCGGCTACGTGGATTGCCGCTCGCTCCAATTGCAAAATCGGTTTAGAGATGCGGTCGGAAGTCAGCCAGCCAATGCTCAAGACCAACAGGAATCCTAGAACCACCGATGCTAAAATCTGAATCCACGTGTCTTGACTCAACCGCACCAGGAAATTCTTGGCGAACGCCACGCCCAACCATCCAAGCTTGGCGCCATTGCGAACCTGCCATAACCCAATGATCTCGCTATATTCAATATTGGTGGCACGCGAATCGCGGACAAGACTTGTGTTCGTGGATACCGCTCCAATCTCTGCAAAGGTTTGTGAACTCAAAGCTTGGGGGTCAAGATATGTGGTTGCCAGTAAATGTCCATCCGAATCGTAGAATGAAACTTGGGCGATGGGTAACCTCACGCATCTCGCGCGCTAATGTGGTCAATGATTTAGCAACTAACACAACTCCGACTCGATTATTGTGATGGTCAAAAATTGGACCGCCAATGTATAAATACATCCGCGATTGTACTGATACCAGCGCGACATATTTGTCGCCGACAGAATCGGCTTCCCCTTGCAAAATTTGACGCCCCCACGCCAAATCACGAAAGCGCGTCTCCCCGCGACTGAAATCATAATCCTCGATTTTGCCATCCGTGTGTCGGCGTAGAGAAAGCAATGTGACTCCTTGCGTATCGAGAATGTCAATGGCTTCTTCCGCCGAATTCACGGCAATTGGATAAACCAGTTCACGTAACTGCTCAGCATCCGCTTGAACAATCGCCTCAGATACTCCATCTGCAAAAGCGATCAGGCGGAGCGTCTCGAGCAAGCGATTTTCCTCTTTGACCATCCATTCGGAAGACAATTTGCCGGCTTCGATCAGTTGGTTTACAAATCGCTCGCCAATTGAGTCCGCCGTGATGCGCGTGGCAATGTAGGCCGCACCAATCGCCAACAATAGCGCCAAGACCAGATAAGGTAAGATGATCTTTGTGCGCAAGGAAATTCCCTTGGTAAAGAATTTTTGCATGGCTATCCTCCCAATACTGCATCCGCATCGAGTAAAATTGGGGTCACTCGCCACCCAACACGCCTTCCGATGGAGAGGCACTTATTCCCGGGTTGATCCCTAGGGTCGGGACATTGCTCAAGACCTTGTTGAGCAGCGCCACAACCCTATTTGCTTCCAAGGGCTTGGCAAAGTAAAAACCTTGCCCATAATCACAGCCCAGTTTTTTGAGCTGTTCCAATTGGACGGCGGTCTCCAATCCCTCAGCGACGACTTTCATTCCCAGATCATGCCCAAGCTTGATAATCGTCCCTACAATTTCTGGACTGGTACCATCTGGCCTTACTTGGTTGATAAACATCCGATCCACTTTTAACACATCAATCGGAAATTGGTTCAGGTAGCTGAGCGACGAATACCCGGTGCCAAAATCATCCAGCTCTATGTGAACTCCCCTCATCCGCAGTCCGTCGAGAACAGTCGCCGCCACACGATTGTTTTCCATCAACACACTCTCTGTGATTTCCAAACTAAGACTGCGGGAAGCTAGCCCCGTTTCCTGCAGGGCTTGTTCAATGGTGATGGTCAAGTTAGAGTCGTTAAATTGCTTTGCCGAAAGATTGACGTGGACCGCCATGGGCGGCTGGGTCGCAAACCGCATCTGCCATTCCCGGACTTGGCGACAGGCCTCGTGAATGATCCAATGCCCCAGTGGAATAATCAAACCGGTCTCTTCGGCCACCGGGATAAATTCAGCGGGGGGCACTAACCCACGGCGCGGATGTTGCCAACGGACTAGTGCTTCGAACCCGACCAGATGATTATCAATCAGCGACACTATGGGTTGGTAGTGCACACGAAATTCTTGACGTTCAAGCGCGCGCCGCAAATCCGTTTCAATTTCCAAGCGCGCCATGGTTGCCGCACGCATCGTGTTGTCGAATACCGCATAGCATGCGCGCCCTGAAGACTTGGCATGGTACATGGCAATGTCGGCATCGCGCAGAATCTCTTCGGGTTTGTCGTATCGCGTACTGTTCAACACGATGCCAATGCTTGCAGAATTGAACATCCGCTGTCCGTTTACTTCAACCGGTAGACTCAATTCGTTTTGAATTCGTTCTGCCGTGTGGATGACATCTTCGGTGTTCTCTAAATCATCGAGAAGCACGACAAACTCATCCCCACCTGAGCGTGCGACTGTATCAATGGTCCGGACACAGGATTTTAAGCGTTGTGCGGATGTCCTAAGCAACTGATCGCCAACCGCATGGCCCAGACTATCATTCACCAACTTGAAATGATCCAGGTCGAGATAGAGTACCGCAAACTGGAGTGCGCTACGCCGATGGGTGCGCTCCAGGGCGTGTTCCAGACGATCAATGAACAAGGCGCGATTGGGTAGCCCGGTCAATTCATCGTGAAACGCGTCGTGAATGAGTTGTGCTTCGGCGTGTTTGCGTGCCGTAATATCCGAGAGGGATCCCGCCATCCGATAAGCGATTCCCTTTTCATTACGCACGGCCAACCCACGCGCCAAGACCCAGAAATACGAGCCATTCGTGTAACGCATGCGATGTTCGCTCTGCCAACAAGATGTGTCACCACGCAGATGAGCCGAGATTTCTTCTCGCACACGCACGACATCTTCAGGATGGATTGCATCGAACCAGGTATTGGGCGCGTTGGTGCTTTGGTTTTCAGCATAACCCAGCATGGCTTTCCAGCGTGGCGAGTAATAAATTTCATCCTCAAGTAGATCCCAGTCCCACAAACCATCATTCGCGCCATTGACGGCAAGTGTGTACCGCTCCTCGCTCTCACGCAAGGCATCCTCGGCGTGTCGGCGTTTCTCCTCAACCCCGATGGCAGAAGCAATAATTCCTACGAGGTGCTGTTGATCCTCGGTAGGCATAAAATCCCTCTGGTACACCATACATAACGAGCCGACGAATTTGTTCTCGAATTTGACGGCTTGTCCCACGTATGTTTGCAACTGGTAAGGGACGACATTGGGATCGCTTTTGGCATACAGCGTTTCTGCTAAATGGCGCACGATAAAGGGTTGCTCGCTACCTTGCTTGATCACATCATAACAGATATGTCCTTCTGGCTTGTCTTGCGGATTATATCCCGGCGGGCTATGCCATTGTCCCCACGAACAAAGCATCCCTTCGTCCAAACGATTGTATAGCGCGCAATCGGCTTCCAGGAGTTCGCCCCCAAGTGCCGTGAGGCGATTGATGTTCTCAAGCGGATCTGTGCCAAAACTCAGCAAACATTCATTCAATTTGACCAATTGTTTTTCGGTACGCTTGCGTTCGGTGATGTCGGTAAATGCCGCAAACATCGCCAGCGGTTGATTAGTCTGGTCAAGGATCATGCTGGCAGAAATTTGGGCGGGAAAAGTCGAACCATCACGACGCTGGGCATTCAATTCACCGATCCATCCTCTCTCGGTTTGCAATGCCGCCATAATTTTAGCCGCTTGGTTTTGCACGTGCCAAAAGGCAGTTGCGTTCCGCCCCAGCACTTGGCTCGCATCCGTATACCCCCACAGATTCAGAAAAGTCGGATTGACGTAAGTTAGATTGCCTGCCAGATCAGAAATCGCAATGGCGTTGATCGAGGATTCCAGCGCGCTATCTTTGATACGCAACGCTTCTTCCGCATGCTTGTGTTCGGTGATGTCCAATGCCAGCCCATGGATAATTACTTCGCTCCCCACACCTTGTCTTTCCATCGAACGATCATCCAACCAGTGCCAATTGCCCTGTGCGTCGCGGATCCGGTATTCGATGCGAAAGACCTGACCGGATGTAGCTTGCCGAATACTGCGGTCTACCAGGGACACGTCATCGGGGTGAATCGAATCATGCCAAAGCATTGGGTGAGCATAGAGAAAGTCCGGCGAGTAACCCAGCACCGATTGCACGCGCGGTGAATAGTAGAACCCGCCGCGTTGGTTAGAAAACGAATAAACGATGCCGGGTGTTCCTTCAACCAGCGCCTGGTAATGGCGTTGGCTTTCGCGTTGCGCCTCTTCGACTTGTTTGCGCGCGGTGATGTCACGGTCCACCCCGCGAAACCCCCGCAGGTTGCCCATTGCATCAAACACCGGCTCGGCATCACCTTCGAGGAAGCGATAACTGCCATCCGCATGGCGCCACCGCAAGATCCATCCTTTCCAACCGCGTTTCTCGGCAACCAGTTGCGGAAGGATTCTTTCAACTTCTGCGAGGTCTTCGGCATGCAACAGAGAATTAACGGTCTGCCCCATGAATTCTTCGAGAGGATAACCTAGGATACGGGTGACTCCTGGGTTCGAAAACGTGTGTCTCCCGTCCAAGTCTATCTCCCAGACCCACTCTATGGTGGTCTCGACAATGGAGCGATACTTTTCCTCGCTCGCGCGCAACGCTTCCTCCACGCGCTTGCGTTCGGTGATGTCGCGCGAATTAATGATGATCCCCGATATGCTCGGATCGTGAAGCAGATTCCGCCCAATTGCTTCGACGAAACGCCATGTGCCATCTTTATGCCGAAAACGGAATTCCACCGCCTTGATGGTGTCCTCCACTTGTTGTGCCTTGGTAAATTCCGTGAGGGTGTTCGGTATATCATCGGGGTGAATGAAATCGAACGCATTTTTGCCAAGTAACTCTTCCAGCGTGTACCCCCAACCAAGTTTATGCGATGCGCTGACGTACTGGAAGATGCCCTCTTTGTCCACAATCGCTGTGAAATCGGTACTGTTCTCGGTTAATGAGCGAAAGCGCGCCTCACTCTCGCGGAGGGTTGACTCTGCAAACTGACGTGCTTTGTTCTGCTCGCGTGCACGCCCAAGCGCATTTTCAAGATTACGTACAAAGAGATGGCCGGCACTGTTCATAAACAGGAGACTTAACCCGAAGATGAGCCAACCAATTAATGGGGTGAACACAAAAATCTTTGGCAGTTCCAGTCCTTGGTTCTCCAAAAGTGTGATTCCCAACGCGGCTAGGATGGTAAAAACGGTCAGCCCATTCGCCGCACGAAGACCCAAAATGAACCCCGAGATCAATGTCACTAGGGCGAGATAAACCATCGCTGGGCTGGTTGATCCGCCTGAAGCTACGGTTAAGATAAAAAAACAGAACCAGGCAATCGCAATGACCAACACCTTAGCTACAGGGAATTGCCCGCGAAAAATCAGGGTACGCCCAACAATCAATGCGCCCAAGAAAACGGAGAGCATTATCCCCACCCCAATTTTCCGGATAACAAAAAAGGGAACCAGAACAAAAATGGCAAGCAAAAGCACAATACCAAGATTGATCAAGAGTGTATTCAGCACGCGCGCTTGATCGGTTTTTTCTTCGTCCCCATCAAAATGAGGCGGTTCCAACCATCGTTTGATTTTTGTTAACATCACAGACCTCTACACAATTGGATATGCCCCGAATTTCAAACGCTTATATTGCACGTAGTTTTTCTCATTCTGGGTAATTATTCAGCCGTGGGAGTTGAAACAACGCGGTTGCGTCCGGCTTGTTTCGCCGCATACAACGCCTCATCAGCGCGTTGAATCACGTGATCAATCGAAGCATCGCCAGGGGTAATCGCGGCAACACCAACGCTTACGGTCACTCGAGCAATGCCATGCTCCGTTGCCACTGCGAGCGTATCAATTTGTTCGCGAATGCGTTCCGCAACGATACAAGCTTGAGCAATATCCGTTGCCGGCAACATGGCAATAAATTCTTCACCACCGTATCGCGCTAACAGATCGGGCGCGCGTAGTTGCAACTGCATCGTCTGGGAAACCTGGACAAGAACTTGATCGCCAATGTCATGCCCAAACAGATCGTTGATCTGTTTGAAACGATCCAGGTCGAGCATGATAACTGTGAGGGCATAGCCATAACGTGTGGCAACGAGAAATTCGTGTTCGGCAAATTCAAAAAACGAAAGCCGGTTACCGACACCGGTGAGTGGATCCGTGCGCGCCAGTTTTTGCTCACGGGCGAGCGCAAGATGGAGTTCTTGATTCGTCGCGGCGAGAGAATCTTTGGTCTGGAGCAATTCGGCTTCGGCGCGTTTGCGTTCACTGAGGTCAACAAAGCACTCGAGCAATTTTTCCTCGCCTCGGATCTGGATGCGCTTGACCGATTTTAGAACTGGACGGCGACTACCATCCGCGCAAAGCATTTCTCTTTCAGCATTGTCCACTTGCAGACCAAGATCGCAAACGGGACAAGCCCCGTCCAATGCCGGACAGAGAAACGCATGGCAACGATTTCCAACCACGCGCTCTTCAGGCGCGCCCAACATGGTAGCGGCGGTATTATTCACTTGCTCAATCACCCGCGTGACAGCGTCAACAATCACCACGCCAGCCGGAAGATTTGTCAGCAAAATACGTTGGAGGGTTTCACTTTCCCGCAATGATTCTTCCATTTGTTTACGCGCCGTAATATCCTGGAAAAACCACAACCGCCCCTGCCTTTGCCCATCAACCATGATCGGGATAAAGTCGCGGAGATACAATCGCCCACCATGCATGGCTACTTCTTCGCCTCGGACGGGTTGCCCCTGAGCATGAATTTCTCGAATACGGGCGTATGCTTCTTCAGGGAAAGTATATGCCGCGTTAAATTTGTGCACCCGTTCCGCCGAAGTCAATCCACGCAAACTCGTCGGGGTATCAGTGAGGTTGAAAAGATCACAGAACGCCTGATTCACATACTCAATCTTACCATCCTCAGCGACCACCATTACGCCAGCATATAAACTTGAAACTAGCGTATCAAGACGCTGAACCGTCGTTCGCAACAACGCTTCCGCCTGTTTTTGCGCGGTGATATTTCGCGAAATCGTGCCTACCCCGATAATTTGACCTGTCGCATTGCGCACAGGATAGTTGCAATCATTGAACCAGAGTTCGACGCCCTGCCATACCACCTTGTTTTCACTCCGCATCGTTTGACCAGTTGTAACAACACCTTTGAGCCGCTCCATAATACGCGCCGCGGAGACCGCATCAAATATATCTTGCGGTGTTTTGCCGATCAGGTTTTCAGAAGCGATACCGTACGTAGACACGCCGTTGTAATACAAATACCGCCCCTCGGTATCTTGCAAAACAATAATGTCGTCTGTGCTTTCGATCAATGCATGCAAACGCGCTTCGCTTTCACGCAATGCGGTTTCAATTTGCTTGTGTGCGCTCAAATCAACGTCCAAACAAAACAATTCAGGCGCATGACCTGGCGTGTTCACAATGGCATGACTCGAATAGACCGCCACGCGCGAGCCATCTTTTCGCATCAGAAACAGTTCCGATGCTGAAATCGGTTGGCCGGTCTCCACCATTTGTTGAATTGCTTGCTGGACTCCGCTTTGCATTTCCGGCGGAATAATTAGGTCGAGCAAGTTTTGCCCGACTGCCTCTTGCGCCGTATAGCCGTAAATTCTTTCCGAGGCATCATTCCAATACAAGGTCGTGCCATCCATGGCATAACCTTGAACGGCGACCGTTGGCACGTGTTGGAGCACGGTAATAAAACGGTCCTCGCCCGTACGCAGTTTCGCGTTTTGCATCTCCAATTCACTTTGGCGAACGCGCAATTCTTGGATTAATTGCCAAGCATCGTCGAGCGATTTAACACCCGAACCGGCAGACTGATTTTCCAAACCTTCCTTTGCCGGTTGCGGGTGAATCACAGCGGCATCGTTTGTGTCAGCATTGTTTTTTGTCATTGTTGCACCTTCAAACCACAGTTTGCCTGACACCCGGTCAAGGTCGATGGCCTGGCGATTTTCAGGACTTGCAAAAAAATCTCGACGACATGCGGATCAAAGTGCTTACCGGTCTGTTCTAGAATATGCTTAAGGGATTGTTCCGTACTCCATGCTTTCCGATATGGGCGGTCTGAAGTCAAGGCATCCCACACATCCACGACAGCAAAAATGCGCGCGACGAGCGGAATCGCTTCACCCTGCAATCTGCGCGGATATCCAGTACCATCCCATTTTTCGTGGTGACAGTACGGAATATCCAAGCTCGGACGCAGATATTCGATTGGTTCCAAAAATTGATACGCATACTCGGGATGCCGACGCATAATCTCCCACTCATGTTCGTTCAATGTGCCGGGTTTCAATAGCACCGAATCGGGAACGCCCATTTTGCCTATGTCGTGCAACAGCGCACCACGTCGCACATATTCCAATTCTTGTGCACCAATCCCTTCTGCACGTGCGAGGTCCACTGTCATTTGCACCACGCGACGCGTATGCCCTTCGGTTTCTTGATCGCGCAATTCGAGCGCATGTGCCCAACCTTCGAGCGTGGTATCGTATGCCAGTGCGAGGTTGGTGGCATCCTTTTGGGTTTGTTCGTGGAGAGTTGCGCGATGAATTGCATTCGCGGCAATATCGGCAACCGCCGCCAGCAAACGGACTTCGGGGTCTGCGATAGCCTTACTACGTCCCATCCACACAAAGCCAATCAATTGTTCTTGTGCGATGAGGGGCACGCCGGCGCCGGCACGAATCCCCGCACTCGCTGCCCATTCGGGGTACGCCAGATTAGTATCATTTGCCAGGTCATTGGTGCAGTAAGGTTGTCGCGTTTGGCTGATGATCGCGTTCATGCCGGTCCCATTTTTTTGGTGCGAGCCGATTAGCGATTGCCAAACGCCATGTGCCCCTTCGACAACCGCATCACCGGTTACCGGATCAATGATTTCGATTGAAGCAGAATCGCAACTGAGCAAAGCCGCCATTTGTTCAACAATGACGGGCAACATTTCTCTGCGTGTGGAGGCGGTGCGTAATGCCGCGCTCAAACTGGCAATCGCACGCAATTCGTTTTCGTGGTGTTTACGTTCAGTAATGTCACGCACAATATTCATGATCGCCGGCTGATTTTCATATTGAATCAACTGCGCGGTAAAGTCGGTAAACACGGGTGTCCCGTTTTTATGCAAGAGGATCGTCT
>CAZPIR010000123.1:0-2879 GCA_964586085.1 uncultured Anaerolineaceae bacterium
TTGCTGGTGTGGGTGTTGAGTGTTGCCGCGCTGGTTTACGTGCCGGTCACTTTTCAGCGTCGCTTTACCGAAGGCGTGAGCGCGCCGCTCGCAATTTTGGCGACGCTAGGTTTGGGTAGTGTGAATTTATCTCCACGCGCACGGAATCTCGTAACAACTGGTCTGGTTGCCGTGTCCATGATTTCGACTTTGTATCTCGCGTTCGGTGGCGCGATGCTCACGGCGACACGCTCGCCCAAATTATTCGAGCCGACTCAGGTTGTGGCGGCGATGGATTGGCTTGGCGTAAATACCGATTGGCGCGACACAGTTTTTTCGTCCGAACGCACGGGCAGTTACATCCCGGCGCGGATTGGTCAGCGCGTATACCTGGGACACGAAATGGAAACGGCGCACTATGCGGACAAATCGAAAATTGTCGCGCGATTTTTCGACACGGCGATGAGCGACGCGGAGCGCGAAACAATTCTGCGCGAGTGCCAATGCCGTTTTGTTTTCTGGGGACCGTATGAACGCGCGTTAGGCGCGTGGCGTCCCGATGCGGTGAATTACCTGACGCCGGTTTTTACGAACGACCTGGTAACGCTTTATCGTGTGGCGGAAAATCCATGAACCGCCAATCCTGGGTCAAGCTCGCCGTTGCCATCTTTGCGGTGCTGTGGTTGTTTATCGTGATCGCCGGCTATTACATTGCACACAAACCATTCACGCCGGATAACGCGCTCGCGCTTTTGAATGTGGCGGGTGACATTGCGACGACCTTGATGTTGTGCGTATTGGCGAGCGCACTTGGCTTTCGCGTGTTGCGCCGCGTCGAGTTTGCCGCGCCGCTCGAACAGGTCTTGTTTAGTGGCGGTGTCGGGCTGGGTATTATCTCGATCATCACGTTTCTGTTGGGTGTTGCCGGTTTCATCAAAGCGATTCTGTTTTGGCTCTTGTGTGTGATCGCATTGGCGATTTTACGCAATGATGTGCGCGGACTGTGGATTGTGTTACGCGCGATTCGATTGCCACGCGATTCACGCTGGGAAATTTGGCTTGCGCGATTTTGTTTCGTCGTCCTGCTCATCGGATTTTTATTCGCGTTGACTCCGCCTTTTGCGTGGGATGCGTTGCAGTATCATCTCGTCGGTCCCGCGTTGGCGATTGAATCGGGACGTATCACCGTGCCGCCGGATAACTTGTCGCTCAGTTCACCCGGTCTGGTCGAGATGCTTTTTCTCGCGGCGATGGTGTTAAAGAGCGATGTCGCCGCGCAGTTGATGCATTTTGTTTATTTGTTGCTCACGCTTGGCTTGACGCTCGCATTTGCGCAACGTTATTTCACTTGGCGCGTCGGATGGTTGGCGTCGGCAATCTTGCTTGCGGTCCCATCGTTCTTGCTCGTCTCGACCTGGGCATACAACGATGCCGCGCTCGCATTTTACAGTGTCGCCAGTTTGTTCGCCGTGTTGCGCGCGCGTGAACGCGATGAGGTGCGTTGGTTCATGCTTGCCGGCGCGTGCGCTGGTTTTGCCACCGGCGAAAAATATACTGCCGCGTTTGTGCCGCTTGCTCTGCTCGTGCTGATCGTTCGCGTGAATCGCCGCGCGTTGACGTATACTTTGATTTTCGCCATCGTCACGGCAATCGTTGGCTCACCCTGGTTGATTCGCAACTGGGTGTTCATGGGCAACCCAGTGTATCCATTTGTGTTCGGCGGACGCTACTGGGATTCGTTTCGTGCCGATTGGTATTCCTTGTTTGGCACCGGGTTGATGACCGAACCTTGGCGTTTGCTTATCGTGCCTTGGGAAGCAACCGTGTTGGGGCGCGAGGGTGGGGTGCAATATCAAGCGACGATTGGTCCATTGTTGCTGATGTTGTTGCCGTTTACCTTGTTCGTGCGTCGTGTCGAACTGCGCGCATTATGGTGGTATGTTTTTGTTTTGTATCTCGCGTGGTTGATTGGCATCGCGCAGTCCGTGTTGCTTTCACAAACACGGTTGCTTTTTCCGGCATTCCCGGTTTTGGCGTTGCTCGTGGCAGAGGCGTTTGAACGATTGAATCAATTCGATCTGCCGAAATTTTCTGCGCAAGCATTTACGCGACTTGCTGTCGTGTTCGCTTTGGCCTTGACGTTGCTGGGTTATGTGTTGGGCGCGTTTGCCGACAATCCGTTTGCGTATCTTGTCGGGGCGGAATCGCGCGAGACATTTCTCGCGCGACATCTCGGCAGTTATCATACCGTCGCACAATTCATCAACACGCAAATGCCGCGCGATGCAAAAACTATTTTTCTTTGGGAGACGCGCGCGTATTATATCGAACGTACTGTTCAAGCCGATCCGATTTTGGACACGACGGCCCATTGGCATTGGCAGTACGGCAACGCAGAACGCATTGCCCAAATGTTGCGCGCTAAAGGATACACGCATCTTTTGTTGCACCGTGCCGGTTTGGACCTGCACTTGCAATCAGGCGATAGCCCGATGGTTCAGGATGAAATCAGCACGGTCGTTGCTCTCGAATCACGTTACCTCAAACAAATTTATGGGACGATTCCGTTACGCATCGAACAGCATCGCGTTGTCGGCGCGGAGCGAGAGCCGTACGCGATTTATGAATTGGTCGAGTTAAAGTGAAGCGGAATTTTTTGCTGAGGTGTGCGATCATTTTATTCGCATTTGTCCTGCGCGTGATTGCGCTGAACACGCGTCCGCTGTGGTACGACGAAGCGTTTGCAATTTTGTACGCTTCACGCGCGTTTGAGGAGATGGTGGCGGGCACGGTGACCCAGGTCGCCGGCGTTGCGTCCGATGTGCATCCCTTGTTCTATTATTTTTCGATTCATCTGTGGATGAAGGTTGCGGGTGATAGCGCGTTCGTCGCGCGATTTT
>CAZPIR010000123.1:2889-9262 GCA_964586085.1 uncultured Anaerolineaceae bacterium
GTATGTTTTGGCGTGGCGACGATTCCGCTTGTGATGCAATCGGCGCGCCTTCTGTTTGGCAGGCGCGTGGCAATGCTTGCCGCGTTCGTGGTTGCGTTCGCGCCATTTCATCTGGCGTACTCGCAGGAAGCGCGAATGTACGCGCAATTGGGATTCTGGTGCATGCTCGCGTTGTGGATTTTTTTGCGCCAACAGCGCGCGCCCACACGATGGGGCTGGGTGTGGTTTACACTTGCCGGCACGTGCGCGTTGTACAGCCACAATCTGGCGTTTCTAAATTTCGCCGCGCTCGGCATCTGGGTTGTGTTCGATGCAGTGCATTCGCGTCAGATTCGTTTGTTGCGCGCGACAGTGCTTGCCGGTCTGGGTATGCTTGGGTTATGGTTGCCGTGGTTGATGTTTGTGCCGGGACAATTCGGCAAAATTGCGCAGGCATACTGGGTTCCCGCGCCGACATTCATGACCTTGATTCAAACCTTGATGGTGTTCGCGTTCGGTTTTGATAATGCGGTGATGCCAGTATCGCTCTCGCCATTTTTCTTGTTCGGTGCGCTTCTCGCGCCCTTACTCATCGCGTTCGAGTGGTTGCGCGCGCGGCGTCAGAGGATGCGCGTCGAGACAAGTTTGGCGATTGTGCTGGCAACATTGCCCATCGTGTTGCTGTTTGCCGTCTCGCAGTGGCGCCCCGTGTACATTACGCGCGCGTTGCTCCCGGCATTTTTTTGGTACGCGATTCTTTTCGCTTGGACGTTACATCGCGCGCCCAAACCCATTATGTGGATCGTCGCCGGATTTTTTGGTGTCGCCGTCATCGCGAGTTTGCCTGCGTATTATTCGTACGTGCGTTTTCCGCGCGCGCCGTTTCCACAAATCGCGTCCAGTTTGCGTGCGCAGATTCGCGTGGGTGATGCGATTGTGCACGATAACAAGTTGACGTTTTTCCCGATGCGGTACTATGACCGCACGCTCGCGCAGGAATTCATCAACGACCCGACCGGCGCGGGCAGTGACACGCTCGCGTTGCCGACGCAACAAGCGTTGCAACTTTTCGCGACGACGCTCGGCTATGCGACACGCCACGCTCCGCGCATTTGGTTCGTCATTTTTCAAAATGCGATTGACGAGGCGGAAACCGAAGGGCGCGCGCCCGGCAACCTGGCTTGGCTTGATCAAAATTTTCGTCGTGTCTCGATGGAATCGTTTCAGGATGTAAGAGTGATTTTGTATGAAACTCGTTGAGCGTTGGCGTGCGTTGGATTCGTCATGGAAATTTGCGCTCGGCGCGTTTGTGACGATGCGAATCGTGTTGAGTGCGTGGGCGTTTGTCGTTGCGATGCTCGTGCCGGTCGTTGTGCAAAACCTCGACTTGTTTGGCGCACCCGTGCTCGCGGTGTTCGATGTGTCAGCGTCCACGCGCTATGCGTACTCGCGTCAACTCGATGATGTTGCGTTGACATTTCGTGCCGGTCAACCTGGGACAGTCGTAGATGTGCAAACATCGAGTGTGTGGGCTTTGCGCGATGGGCGCGCGACGAGTGGGGCGTATGCGGGGCATGTGCTTATCGCATCGCCTTATCTGAGCGAAGATATTTTTCCGTACCGCGAGGTTGCGCCGGAAACGAATGTCTTGCTTGCCGTGTGGCAACGCTTTGATACGAATTGGTTTCTCGCGATTGCCTCTCGTGGTTATGCGGCAGACGGCAGTACGGTTTATTTGCCGATCTATCCGCTGTTGATTCGCGTTGTGACTGCGCTTATTGGCAAGGCGATGCTTGCGGCAATGCTTGTATCGAACCTGGCTCTGTTTGGCTCGCTCGTTTTATTTTATCGGCTCACCGCGCAACTGTTCGATGAGCCAAGTGCGCGGCGCACGGTGATTTATCTGCTCGTTTTTCCGACCGGCTTTATTTTATTCGCCGCGTACACCGAATCGCTCTTTTTATTTTTCACGCTTGCCTCCTTTACCTATGCAACCCGCGAACGGTGGTGGCTTGGATCCATCTTCGCCGCGCTCGCCGCGTTGACGCGTTTGCAGGGTGTCTTGCTCATGGTTCCGCTTGTCATGATACTTTGGCAAAGCGTGCGTCACATGCCGCACATCACGCATCACGTATCACGCGCATTGCCGTTGCTCTTGATTCCTCTCGCCACCACGACCTTTCTTGCTTTCACCAATCTTTCGCTCATCGCGAGTTACGAAAGCCAACTGCATGCGCGCTTTGTCATGCCTTGGGACAATGTGAGCGGGATGCTGGCGTTAATCCTGCAAGGGCAAGCGAGTTTTGTGGACATGCTCAATTTGCTCGTCACGGTTTTATTGGCGATAATGTTGATGATGATGTGGCGACATTTACCGCGCGCGTATAATTGGTTCGCGCTACTCATGTTTCTCGCACCTCTGTTTCGCATGACGACGACGCAACCGCTCGTGAGCATGATGCGGTACGCGCTCGCACTTTTTCCAATGTGGATGATGTGGGGGGCGTGGGGAAAAAATGCGTGGGTTAATCGCGCTGTCTTGTATCTCTCATTTCCGTTGCAATTATTTTTAATCGCCCAATTTGTGTTGTGGGGATGGGTGGGATGACGACATCATCACGTACCACTTTGCCGCTAGATGTGTTGCTAGTCTTGGCGTTGGGCATGGGCTATTTGTGGTTCAACCCAGTGAGCAATACGCTCGCAATCACACTCGTCGCGATTTATGTTTTGCTCGGTTGGTGGTTTCCCGAATTACCGGACGAACAAGCGGTACCGACCGTGCGTGCGCGGCGCGCATTTTTGGCGCGCGTTACGATTCTGCTTTTTCTCGTGATGCTCACGAACGTACTGCCGACGGCGTGGAACATGATGCAACGCCATGCCGGGTCAATGGGCATGCATACACACGATGGCGTGTTCCAAACCGAAGCCGCGATTGAATTTATTTTACAGGGCAAGAATCCGTACGTCGAAACATACTGGCAAACGCCGATGGCGAATTGGCAACGTGGCGAGCCGCCCTGGACGACCGCGCCCTTGTATCACAACGCATACCAGCCGTTTTTGTTTTTGCTTTCTATTCCGTTTTATGTGCTTATTCAAGCGACCCTGGGTTGGTACGATCAGCGTTTCGTCTATCTGATTTTTTTTCTTGCACTGATTTTATTGTTGCCGCGCTTGGCGTCCAAGCAACGTGATCAGTTGAGTTTGCTTGCCGCGTTCGGCTTGAATTTGTTGTGGGGCTTTTTTCTGTCGGATGGCCGTAACGATGTGGTCATCTTGTTCGGCTTGGTTGTCACGACAATTTTGCTTGCGCGCCAACACATCACCGCGTCTGCCGTCGTACTGGGCTTGACGCTCGCGGTCAAACAACCCGCCGCATTTTTTGTGCCGTTCTATCTCGCTTACCTCGTGCCGGAAAAAATCACCGCCGCGTCATTGCGCCATTTGGCGTGGCAGGTCGGGCCGATGCTCGTCGTGCCTGCGCTCATCGTCGCGCCCTTTTTTTTCTGGGACCCGCGCGCGTTTCTCGATGACACAATTTTTTATTTGATGGGCGCGACGGAATACAGTTTTCCAATCAAGGGCTGGGGCGCGAGCACGCTCTTGTTAGCGTTCGGTGTCATCCCTTCGCCCGAATCTAATTTCCCGTTCAGTATTCTCGAAGCGTTGTTCGGCATTCCTGCGCTCGTGTTGCTTTTGCGATGGCAACGCCGCGCGAACACTTTGCGTCAAATTTGGATTGGTTTTGCGGCGTGGTCATTCGTGATCGAATATTTTTCGCGATTCTTTAATGATAGTTATGTGGTGTTCATCGCGCAAGCGATTGTGATTGCCGCGTTCATTGCGCCAACGCAAACGGATGTGTCGCCATGATGCCCGATCGGTTCGTGCGCTATCGTTCGCTCGCGATTGTGTCGCTCGCGATTGTCGCCGGTGTGATCGGCGGATTCGCGTTGGCACATTGGATGCCCAACATGCCATACGATTACGCGGTGTACATGCAAGGGGCGCGTATGGTGCGTGCCGGCATTGATCCACATGCGCGGTTGCCGTACTGGTATCCTTTGCCGATCGTACTTTTTACAACCTTGCCGTGGTCGTTTCTGCCCGATCAATTCGCGTGGGTATTTGCCTTCATTCCGCTTGGTTTGTTGCACCTGCGTTTTGGTAGAAATGCGCCGTGGAGTTGGCTGTTTTTTCCGCTGTTAATTAATGTCACGTATGCGCAAGCCGAAGGCTGGTTGTTGTGGCCACTTTTTTGGTTGTTGCAGGACGCGCCGCTCAAATCGAGCATCGGCATTCTTGGATTGATGTTCAAGCCGGCATATGGAATGTTGCTTGTGCCTTATCGCGTGATCCAATGGATTCGCGCACGGCGATGGCGTGATTTGGGTTTGCTCGCCGGGGTGGGTAGTTTTATGCTCAGTGTCGCATTTGTGGTTGATCCGGCGTGGCATTGGCATTTTATCAATGGAGTGATGCATCGCGCCGAAAACCCGGAACTGCGAATGCGCAACATGACCATGTGGGCATTTGTCGAACGTGGCGAACTGTGGTTGGTTCCACTCGTGCTTTTATGCGTCGCGTTTGTTTTGCTCGCGATAGTGGGTTGGCGTACTCCGGAAACACGGGGACATGTTTTGCTCTCGCTTAGTCTTTTTGCTTTTCCAAACGGACTGAACCCGGTGAGCAGTATGATGGTGTTGCCCTTTGTCGAAACGCGCAACGAGATTCTTGTCTTGGTCGCTACTTCATGGTTGGTCGCAGGGCTGGAAATTGTGTTTGGCGGTTTCGGTGGATTTTATTTGGTGATCGTGTTTGTTGCACTCGCGTTGCGCTTGCGACGCGCGCAAGCCGGGGCGCAATGATTTCGCGACGCGAGTGGCTCGTTGCCTGGTCGCTTGCGTTGGCGACGGCGATGTTGATGCAACTGCCTTATGTACTTGGTTATGCCTTGGCGCAATCGGGAACTGTTTTCACCGGCATTTTGATGAACCCAGAAGACTCGTCAAGCTATTTCGCCAAGATGCTTCAAGGTTACGATGGCGCGTGGCTGTACTCGATTCCGTTCACGAGTGAAATGCACGCCTCTGCGTTTGTCGGTGGATTTTATTTGATCCTGGGCCACATTGCGCGTATCCTAGGGCTTACGCTCGAAGCGATGTGGCACGTTGCCCGCCTCGTTTGCGACGTGATTTTATTTTTGTTCACATTCGTTTTCATCGCGCGCTTTGTGTCCGATGCGTCAACGCGTTGGATGGCGTTTGTCTTGGCGCTGTTCGGTTCGGGGCTGGGCTGGGTTTTGTTGCTCCTCAATCAAACCAATTGGCTGGGCTGGTTTCCGGTTGATTTCAAAATGCCCGAGGCGCATTTATTTTTTACCGCGCTCACGTTCCCGCACGTCGCGTTCGGCGCGGCGATGACTCTCGCCAGTTTTTGGTTTGCGTTGAACGCGCTCGAATCGCCGCGCGCGGGGTGGCACGTCCTGGGCGCGGCATTGGCGAATTTGTTGATTGCGATTGCGTACCCGTTTTTGATTTATCTCAATGTGACCGTGCTGGGATTGTTTTGGTTGTGGCGAACTGTGCGTGCACAAAAAATTCTTGTGCGTGAAGCATTCATGTTTGCGGCGATGTTTGTGTTCGCGACGCCACTCGTGGTTTACTATGCGGTCACGCTCGCGACGAATCCGGTTTTTCGCGCGTGGGATGCGCAGGCGATTACACCGTCGCCACCCCTGCCGCACTATCTTATCGCATACGGTGTGATGATTTTTTTTGCGCTCGCGTCCCTGCGCCGTTATCAAAATTCACAGGCGTTCTTGTGGGCATGGTTGATTGCCGTGGCTCTGCTTGTTTATGCGCCACTCAATCCGCAACGCCGCTTTGTGCAGGGTGTCCAGGTTGCGCTCGCGATGCTTGCCGCAATCGGTTGGCAAACGGTTGCCTTGCCCTGGCTCGCGCAAACGCGTGTGTGGCAATCGCTCGTCGCGCATCCGCGCTATTCGACACCGGGCTTGATACGTTTATTGACGATTGCGTTCCTGGGTGTGATGATGCTTTCGAATTTGTATGTGCTGGCAAGCATGTCGGCGACGGCGGCAATCGAACAACCTTTTCCGTTTTTTCAATCGCGCGAACAAATAGACGCGCTGATCTGGTTACGGACGAACACATCGCGCGCGGATGCCGTCGTGAGTTTGTACGAAACCGGAAGCTTGATCGCGTCACGCGCCGGCAATCGTGTGTGGATTGGACATTGGGCGGAGACGCTTGACTGGAATCGCAAAATGCTTGAGGTCAACCGATTTTATCAACACGACACTGAGGATGCCTGGCGACGCGATTGGCTTGCGCGCAACGACCTCGTTTTGATTTGGTGGGGACCG
>CAZPIR010000124.1:0-1247 GCA_964586085.1 uncultured Anaerolineaceae bacterium
AACGCGCCCCCGGTGTCACTGGCGGTACCGTGACCGTAACCGTCGTGGTGGTCGGCGTCACGGTCGGCGGCGGGCGATAATCCAATTGCACGTCACGCAAGAGCGGCGTCGTACTGGAAATGGTTGTTGTATACAATAATTGATACTGCAAATACCGATTCTGAATGTTGGGCAATGTCAGTGTGTTCAGCCCTGTAATCGAATTCGTCGCCGACATCCACGAACTCCAACTGGTCGTGCTATTGCCGGTGCGATAGCGCATGGTCAAGGTATGCGCCCCAGTTACCCACGTCGTCCATTTGAGTGAAGTTAAGGTGTTACTGAAAACACCTGTATCAAAGACGTTGGTATAGTTGCCATACGGCGCATGGAACGGGGCAACGCCGGTCGTGTTGCCTCGATAAACCGTCGAAGTGGCATTCCCATTCTTGTCATAACCGCCCAACACATAGACGTACCCACTCATGTTGACCGCCGTGCCATGATATGCACGCGGCTCGGCAAGTGGCGAGGTCACAATCCAGTACAAACCAGAACCGGTCCAATCGTGCAACGCCCCCTCAACCGGTTCAAGGTCAATCAGAGCGCTTTGCACTTGGCTGACAAAATCATTCGCCCCGATACTCTTGGCACCACCAATAACGTGAACATTGTTGTTCGATTGGATCGCGCCATGCGCGCTGAACGCATCGACCAGAGTTCGCGTGACCCAGGACGAGGAAGACAGATTGGGCAATGAATCATCCGGGTTGAACGGCGCATAGTTGACGATACTCGTCGCGCCTGAATCGTTCACGCCACCGAGGATGTATAAATAATCTTGGGCGTTAGGGCTTGACCAAATCACTGCCCCATGTTTTTCAAGATCGTTCGGCATATAGTACGTGGCTGGACTACCCAGCGCGCCGCTACTGTTAGTGATAGGGAATCGGTAGATTGTGTTCATCAACAAGCCGGCGCTACTACCGCCGATTACGTACAAATAACCGTGCCGCACAACAGCGGCAGGATATTTAAGACCACTAGGCATGGTAAACGTATTCCACGCCCCTGCCGTAATCGCACCGCTCGTATTGATCGTCTTGTACAAAATCGTATTGAACCCGGGGCCGATGTTTCCATTGTTAAACCCGCCTACAATGTACATCACACCGCCACTTGCTGTTGTCGAAATCACAGCGGCATGTCCCGCTCGTGGCTCGCCCAAATCATCGGCAAGCGACCAACCCGAAACAATTGTGCCGGAG
>CAZPIR010000124.1:1257-9204 GCA_964586085.1 uncultured Anaerolineaceae bacterium
AGTATTAATTGAACCGCCGGCAATCGCATACACAATGTTGTTGTAAGATACGGCGGCAAGCTCGGCGCGAGATGGTAACGCACTAGGGGGATTTTCTGCTATCCAATTGTCGGTAAAACCGACCGGCAACAGTTGCACTTCGCCATCACTACCGGCAACATTGTGTAGACCGGTGGCATAAAAAGTGCCTTTGACAAAATCGTTGGTGGTGGAATGAATGATGGAGGTATCCGCGTGGAGCACACGCGCCTCCATCCCCGCCACTATCAGCAGAGCTAGCAACAAAAATACGCCGGCGAGAAACAACCAGCGATTAGCAGAAATAGAAAATCGTGTGCGGTTTGTTAAAGGTGTTAAATACGGATTCATTACCTGGTCCCTCAGGCATCGTCATTCGGATAAAACCACAGCATAGCCAACCCGGCACTCGCTCTACTGGTGAATTCTACTAATTCACTCAGAGCGAAACCGAAGAGGGCTATGCTGTGAAACTAGTTTGAGTTCAATCAGCCGGCGTTCATGACGAAGATGGCGGGTTGATCACCCACGTTTCTTCGTAAAACGCTACACCCCATTCCCCATCAAGCGTGCATACCGGCACAGTCCTCATAGAATATGCTTGTGCTTGGCTCACTTGCCCTCCCGTCACCGGGAGAGCAAGCGCTACAACATCTTGTGGAACCGTCGGCATATTGTAGCCCACGTTCGGCGTCTTGGTCGGCGTGCGCGTCGGCGTCTTGGTCGGCGTGTTCGTCGGCGTCGGCGATGGACCTGGCGTGTTCGTCTTGGTCGGTGTGTTCGTCGGCGTTTTCGTCTTGGTCGGCGTGCGGGTTGACGTGTTCGTCCCCGTCGGCGATGGACCTGGCGTGTTCGTCTTGGTTGATGTTGCCGTAGCTGTCGGCGTGTTCGTCTTAGTCGGCGTGCGCGTAAGGGTTGGCGTCGGCGATGGACCTGCCGTAGGAACAGGCGTCCAAGTCGCTTCTGGCGTCAACGTTGGCGTCGGGGCAAGCGTCGCCGCAGGCGGCGGCGGTGTGGCAGTCGGTTGGGCTACGCCACCGCAAACCGGATCGTCCGTTCGCAGGTACAAGTTCTTTTCGTATGTACCTGGTGAACTCGGAACTTCGAGCAACGGGAGGGCGGTCAAGTCGGGACCACCGGTACCCTCGGTAAAGATGTGATAGTTCAAACCCGCCATCGGCACACTCATCGTTTGGAACTCGTACGTGCCTGCCGGCATATTGTCAAACTGAAAGTATCCGACTGAGGTCGTGGTGGTTGACCATTGTTGCCCAGTCGTCAGATTGCGCACACGCACAGTTGCGCCTGGCGCGTACACTTCTTTTTGGTTGAACACACACTCATTGCCAATGTTCTGCACGCGCGTCGCAATCTGCGAATAGATGTTCGCCATCGTCGCGGCGTCGCCGACTTGGAAAAAGTGCGTGTTGGTCGGTTCGGATGCCATGGCTTGCAACGAAGCGGCATTAAAGTCAGTACCAATCGCGATGGTGAAAACGATGATATCTGGTTTGCCATCGTTGTTAGCGTCCGTTTTTGCCAAATTGGCTTGGTCAATCGCATCCTGCACGGCTTGAGCATTGCAGGGATCATCGCTGTACGTGTACCCGCTAAACCCAGTCCATTTACCATCCAACCCAATGTTGGCAATACCATCAGAGGCAATGATCAGCACCGGCACATGCGTGGCATTGTGATAATTTGCATCCAGCACAGCTTGACGCGCAAGCATGACGGCATGACCCAACGGCGTGCCTTGATTGGTCGCGAGACTGTTGATGCGCGAATTGACGGTTGTTGTCACCGCTGTAAGGTCAAGTTCCTTTTGCGCCCAGAACTTGGTACCGGTCTTTTGCGATGTGTTCGTCTGGCACTTGTCTTTGCTCGCGTTGTAGGTGTAATAATTATAGAGACTGCCAGACTGGAGCACGCGCGGGAACGCCGTCAAACCAATCCGATCACCCAAGGTGGGCGAGACGACATTGTTAAAGTTGATCAACGCATTCTTGGCAACCGGGAGTTTCACTTGCGCCGGACTGCCGAAACTCGAATTCATACTATCCGACACATCAAGGACGTGCATCACATCCACCGGCACGTGCTGGCTACTCGTTTGGAGCAAAGTCGAAGGAACAAGTTGGTTGGCTTTGACCACACCAACGATCGAACGTTGCGAACCAGGTGTCGGCGTCAGACCTGGGCGTTCTTTGGTAGTCGTCACGCCAAAATCGGCACAACCACCTTCACCCTGCGCCGCCTCCCAGCGTTGGAATTCGCCTTGCACGTACGAGTCATTAGAGGTACTGATATCGCAAGCGCCAGTGAGGTTATTCTTGTTCACACACACGCCGGTCACTTTCAAGCGTGCAAACCCCACCACATGCCACTCTAAATTACTTCCCGAGTTGCGCGTGGTATCATAAATGGGGATCGTAATGGATTGACCGATTAGGCTAACCCATAGCGATTTAAGCGACGCCATCGCGCCGGTGGCAGTAGGAATCCAATCCCCTACCGCCCAGCGACCACTGTGTGACGTATCTGTCATGTTTTGCGAAAGAATAGTTTGGCTCGGTCCATTCCACGGTGCACGCCAACTAAGATAGCCGAAACTGCCGGTCAACGGGTCACTCTTTTCCCAAATTTGCATGGGTTCGCCATAACCGGGAAAAGTAGACGGATTAAAAACCGAACTCGGCAGAGTGACCGGGAACAAACCGTACGCGCTACAAACGCCACTGGCAACGTACGATTGGGAAGCCGCGGCAACCTGCATCTGGCGCCAGCCAACTACGCCGGCAAAAAAAGTATCGAACTTTTTATCAGCCACAACCTGGAGACCCGCCACCGGGGTCCCGTTTGGCAAGTGTGCCTGACCATTCATATCGTACCAAATCTTGCTTCCCAAACCATAACCTTGAATCTGCAAGGTGTCGGGAACCAGACTGCCGCCGGCTCCTTGAAGCAAAAAGTATGCCGCCAGACTGTCCGTAGGGCGGGCGCCTGCTCCACCCGCCGTAAAGTTCATACCGTTGCGTTGAGCATACTCGCGAATTTGCGTGTTGACCGAAGAAAGGTAGACCACAGGGGTTCCATTCTCCAAAGTCGGGCGCGCCAATTTCTCCGCCCCGGCAAATGCCGCGGCATCCACTGCGTTTTGCACCTGGCGTCGTTGCGAATAGGCGTTGCCGCCATCAACGACCAATGCCATGAACGCAATCACACCGACAAGGGCAAGCGCAAGAAAAACGCCGGATTGTCCTCGTTCGTTACGCATCAAATTTTTCATAGGTTTCCTCCATCTTCCGGAAACACGTATTGCATTATTCTACTCTCATTACGGATTTTGATTGAACCCAGATTGGACTCAAAAATGTAAACCCAGGTCCGTCCAGTAAACTCACACTCAAGGTTGGGACCGGCACATGGTAACGCACCGTAACCGCCAGCAAGGTGCCTTGAATTCGCGCACCGGCAGGTTCGATAGCAATACACATATCGTACGTTGAACCTTCCAGACAACTGCTCGGATTGTTCACTATTTGACTACGTGTCAAACAGTTTGCCGTAGACATCAAGATCGGATTGACAGTGCAGATTTGCGATTGCACCGCGCTATCCGCCACTTGAGGATTACCGGCGATGAAACGGACACCTTCACGCGCCGCGGCTGATGTCCCCACAAAAGAAAAAAGCACCACCGCTATCCCAAACAGACCAATGACGACGAGGATAAAGAGGGGGAGCATCAGGGCGAATTCGACCATTGATTGGCCAGACGAGTTTGCTTTCTTATGGAACATCCCTTGCCTGCATTCCAAACGAATAGACCAGTTGATAAAAATTAGGTAAACCCATCCGCCCAAAAAAGGGCATCGCCATATCAGAAGAAAATGTGCGCAATTGATAACTAATCGTCACGGTGATATTGTTAAAGGTAATTCCGTTTTTTGTTTCCGTTCCCAAAATTGGTCGCGCAATAGTCAAAGAATAACTATCCAAGAAGGCGGCAACTAAATCTCCGCTCACACGGTCTGCAAATATCTTGCATTTTTCCGTCATCCCAGCATAACCGCTCGATCCAACCTGCGGCAGAGGGCTAGGACATTCTGTACTCAGTACCGTATTCATCGAAGCATAGATGCCCCCGTCACGAGCGGCGCTAACCATCGCAATGTACGCATAAAAGATTTGGCCCATTTCAAACAGCGCCAAAATCAAAAAAACCATAAACGGGGTCACAATCGCCATCTCAACGATATTCTGACCCAGTTCTTGCGCCTGATTATTAGCGAGGAAGCGCTTAAATGATCAAACCATCACTTTCTAGTTCCGTTGCCTGAAAAAGAGGGGGGAAAAGGAAAGCCCTTTACCCCCCATCTACGACGCACTATAAAAAGAAACTTGCAATTGAATAGATACTAGCCTGGACCCTATCAAGGATAGGGCCCGTTGTGCAGTGGTAGCACCAACAAATTAGGTGGAGGTCAAACCACTGGTGATGCGACTGAACACGTTGCCGATCTGGGGACCGAGCAAAAGCAAGATCGCGATCACGACGACAGCAACCAAAACCAAAATCAACGCATACTCGACCAAACCTTGACCTTCTTCGCGTGGCAGATACATTCTTTTCACCTCCCTTCCTCAATTTAATTTTAGGAATGTCCGTTTGTCAACTCTGCGGGCATTATAAACGGCTATCCTATCAGATACAATAGGAGTACAGTACTTGAAAGTGTAAATTTGGTAAAGAGCCGAACTCATCTACGTCGTCGGCAACTCGATACGCACGCGCGTCCCACGTCCAGTGCTGCTTTGAATTTGCAACTTGCCGCCCAGCATCTGCATTCGCTTTTCCAACGTTGCCAACCCTGAACTTCCACGTTGCCGCGCTACGACCAACGCGTTTTCAACATCAAATCCGCTACCATCATCTTCTACCGTCAACACCACCGGATCGTTTTGCATATCGAGCGTAACATGGACGCGCGAAGCATGCGCGTGACGCGTCGTGTTGTTCAGCAATTCCTGGGTCGCACGAAACAAAGTCACTTCAACGTATGACGATAAGGTATACTCGCCGACTGTTTGCAGGTGCGTCGGCAAATGCGTTTTCGTTTCAAACGTTTGTGTGAATCGTTTGAGTGTGGGAATCAAACCCAGGTCATCCAACATCATCGGACGCAAATCGAAAATAAATTCACGGATGCGTTGAAAAGTGGTGTTCGCCGTATTCTTAAGGTTGTCTAGCTCAGTGCGCGCCCTGGTTAAATCGTTATCAAAGAGGCGCTCGACGATTTCTGCCTGCAAAATCAAATTCGTCAGCGACTGCGCCGGACCATCGTGCATCTGTCGCGCCAAATGCTGGCGCTCCAATTCCTGGGCTTCGATAATCTGAATGATGGACTGTTGGTCCACGCCGCGCGAGCCTTCGCCCTGAATCAACACCGAGGCAGACGCTTCAGTCGCTTGTTCGGCGAGCAAACTCACCCGTTCCAACTGTGCGCGAAAGCGTTGAATGTTACGTTGCTTGACCTGGTACAACTCCAACTGATTACGCATCATAAATAAACGCATTTGCGCATCAGTCGCACTCGCGTATGTGTTTTTGATTTCTTCACGCGAGTAGGCATCCAGGTTCGCTTCGAGTTGACGCAAGCGACTGGCGAATTCTACCTGGCGTTGTTGCAAGCGCTCCACTTCGCCGGTCGTTTGCTTGACCAACACATCAATCTCACGCGCCTCGGAATCGAGTTGCTGGCGTTCTTTTTGTGCTTGGTCCGCTAGCTCACGCAGGTCGGGAATCGAAGGTGTAGGCACGAATCAACCTCCTAGCGTGCGTCCTGCAATCGAATCCAACCACGTCGCAATGCGTACACAGCGGCTTGCGTGCGATCATTCACCGCAAGTTTGCGGAGAATCGAAGTCATGTGGTTCTTGACGGTCTGGCGGCTAATGCCGAGTTGTTGCGCGATTTCCTTGTTGCTCTGACCACGTGTGATACATTTCAAAATTTCCATCTCACGTACCGAAAGCGGCTGGAATGTAAACTCGGACCCTTCAGTACCCGCCACCGCCATCTGATCGAACTGGTTCAACAACCACGCGGCGACCTGGGGCTTGGCAAGCACGGCATCGTTCACCACATAACTGCCACTGCTCACCGCATGAATCGCACGCACCAGTTCCACTGGATTGACATCCTTGGGAAAATAAGCCGATGCGCCATTGCGTAACGCATGCAACATTTGCTCGTCATCATGATATGCGGTCAGAATAATCACTGCCATATCATTCGCAGACGCCGTTAATTCGCGCGTAGCTTGCAAGCCATTCAAACTCGGCAGGTTCACATCCATCAAAATTACCTGGGGTTTGATCTTGCGCGCTTTTTCCACGGCTTGAAGACCATCCGCCACCTCGGCTTCAATCACCAGGTCGGATTCCATCTCTAGGACGCGTCGTAACCCAGCGCGAAACAAGGGGTGGTCATCCACAATCATCACGCGAACTTTGGGAGTAGATTTGGGCGTCACAGGTTTGCTCTTCCGAGTAGCTTGGGGTTTTGTTGGCTTGGTCGTTTTCGTCGTTTTAGCTTTAGGTGCCACTTTTGGCATAATCACCTCGTCGTCCAGATCGAACGCGCAATGGGGCTAACAGCATGACACGCACACCGTGCCCAGGTTTAGAATACACGTGAATCGTTCCACCGATTGACTCGGCACGGTCACGCATCGCGGCAAGCCCTAAACGCCGGCGCGGTTGCACGCCACGCGCGGAATCGAACCCCGTACCGTTATCATTGATTGTAATTTGAAAATGATCACGCGCCAACACAAGCACCAACTCGACACGCGTCGCCTGGGAATGTTGACGCACATTCTCCAACGCTTCCTGAATGATTCGAAACAAGGCGATTTCAACCGTCGAAGGAAGTCGTACCGTCAGCGCGCGCCAACCCCGCAAATGGACCTTGATGCGCGTCCGACGCGCAAACTCGTCGGTGTATTTTTTGACGCTAGGGCTGAGACCCAACTCGTCGAGAAGCGGCGGTTGTAGTTCGGCGATCAACTCGCGCAAATCACCCAAACCCTGACGCAACTCACGCGCCAGCAACCCCAAACCCTGGCGCGCCGATTCGGGACGCGTGTCTAACAATTCCAGACAATTCTCAATCTCCAAAGCTGCGTTGGCAAGCAGATGCGCTGTACCGCCTTGCAACGAACGCGCCAGACGATAACGCTCTTCTTCCATGGTTTGCGCCGCTACTGCTTTGCCGCGATTTTCAGGAGACGTCATCGCTTGCAAGTATAGCATCAAATCCCACTGCGCGCAACAAGCAAAACACCAAAATCATCGGTGCGTTTGCGCCATCACCCAAAACAGAATAAAATAAATGCGCACCTGAAAGGAGAACTCGGATGTCTAAATTTATTTTGTTCGGACTGTTTCTTTTGCTGGGACTCGTAACGGCATGCAATGCCGCCACCGCAACACCGCGCAGTGCGGTTGCGACGCCAGCGGCATACGCAACTGTCGTCCTGCCAAATGGTTATCGTCCACTCCAACAAGGCGATGTGGTCGAAGACCAAACGATTTCGTACCAGTACGTTTTCCCTTCACAAGATAAACCGGTGGGGGTGGTCGCATTTGGCAACAACCTGCTCCAACTCGCCAGTTTGAAAACACCTCTGGTCAACGGGCTTGCCGATTATGTGTACGCCCTAGCACAAAATCCCTTCGTCGCATGGGCATACGATGAAAACAACCCGAACCAAAAAGAACCTACGCAGTTGAAATTTGAAGCCGGCAAGCCAGTCGAGATTGCATTCATCGCCCTGCCGACCGGCACCCATTACTGGTCGGTGCGTGAATCCGGCGGCGGCGAAACCCAAGCCGCGTACAAAATTATTCGGCGCAAAGATG
>CAZPIR010000125.1:0-9160 GCA_964586085.1 uncultured Anaerolineaceae bacterium
TTATCCCCAAGTAAGAGGGTTTATCCCCAGATTAATGGCAGTTATCCACAAAATGGGCTCAAACAAAAAGACATAAAATAACTCAATTTCGTCAAGTGTTTGACATAAAATCTTTTAATCATTCGTTCACTGTTCTCTTTGTCTTTGGAGAAATAATAAAGCCCCGTTTTCTTTTTGAAAACGGGGCTTTCATTTTGAGTTTACTGAACTTGATTGTATAGACGTTCTTTGATGGCTAGGAGTTCTCGGCGACGCTGGTTATCTGTTTCGATCTGTTCCGCCATTTTTTCACAGGCGTACATCACCGTCGTGTGGTCGCGTCCGCCGAGCAGTTCGCCAATCTGCGGCAGTGAAGCATCGGTCTCTTCGCGTAAAACAAACATTGCCATTTGACGCGGCAAAACAATTTCCTTACTGCGTCCACGCCCGGTCATGTCCACCAAATCCACGCGATAAAATTCCGCAACGGCTTGGATGACCTGCTCTTCGGTGATGGGTTGATGCCGCAAAATATCCTGGAGGACACTGGTTGCCAGCTCGACACTCAAAGGCAGTTTCATTAATTGCGCGTGACCATAGACGCGCGTGAGTGCGCCTTCCAACTCGCGAATGTTGCTCTGCACTTTGCGCGCAATAAAATCCAGCACCTCGCTGGGCACGACAAGCGAAAGATTTTCCACTTTGGCGCGCAAGATGGCGGTGCGCATTTCCAGATCGGGCGGTTGAATATCGGTGATCATGCCGCCTTCAAAACGCGAACGCACACGCTCTTCGAGCGTAGGAATTGCGCGCGGATGCCGATCACTCGAAATCACGATTTGCTTGTTGGCGGAATGCAAATGATTGAACGTGTGAAAAAATTCTTCCTGGGTGGATTCCTTGCCACCGATGAATTGAATGTCGTCAATCAACAACACATCCACCTCGCGGTACAGTTGGCGAAACTCTTCGGTGGATTGGTTGCGAATCGAGTTGATGAGATCGTTCGTAAAAGTTTCCGACGACACGTACATGACGCGCTTGCCGTGCACTTGGCGGTGTTGACCAAGTGCGTGCAACAAGTGAGTTTTACCCAAGCCGGTCCCGCCGTACAAAAAGAGCGGATTGTACGATTCACCCAGATGTTCGGCGACGGCGAGCGCGGCGGCGTGTGCCAGCCGATTCGAATTGCCGACGATGAAATTTTCAAAGACATATTTGGGATTGAGCGGACGCGTGATGCGTCCCCCGAAATCGGTCTCGCGCGGTTTGTTTGCCGGCGGCTCTTCCCTTTTGGGTGTTTCAGGTTCTTCGACCGGTGTGCGGTTCAACAACATGGGCTGGTTTTCAACCGGCGGTTCATTTGTATCGCGGGATGATTTTTGATCCTTGACCACGTAGCGCACCTCCGCTGACCGACCCAGGATGCCGGTCAATGTTCGCTGGATGGTGGTGGATAAACGATTCTCGAGCCATTCTTTTGCATAAGGACTGTGCACGCCCACAACCATCGAACCGTTGTCGTACCCAATCGCGTACGTGGGACGCACCCAGGTATCGAAGGTGGCTTTGGTCATCTGCAATTGCAACTCGCCGAGCGTCGCGTGCCAAATGTCTTGGGGGTTCATGATTTTATCCTATCTATAAAACGCGCCAGAGAAACAAAAAACTCCGCGACCGCACTGTCTCGGTATTTTCCGTGCCGCAAGATTGTAATATAGATTCTTGCCCGGCGCAATACAACAACCTTAAAAACAAAACGGCGTACCGGGTTTTTAAGATTCAACACACCGGTAGAAAAACTGTGGACAACTTGATAATACTGTGGACAATTCGCCAAAAAAATAAAAAATCTCACTATAACTAGTGGCTGTAGATAATTTGACCACAAGGGGTGTGGATAAAACAATTGCTATTTGTGGATTGATTGTGGAAAGAAATGTGTTATAATCTGCGCCAATGCGTAAATGGATTTTCCTCGCGCTCGCCCTCGTGATTTTGATCCCCGCTATGGTGCTGGTGTATCTTGCTCAAACGACGAGACAACTCACAGGCGTCGTGCGCGATTCAATCAATCAACAACCGATTCAAGATGCGTTGATCAACTTGAATGGTAATCTTGCCGCGAGTGATGCGAACGGCGAATACAGCATTACCTTGTTTCCCGGCGCGACCCGGCTTGGTGCTGAAGCAGACCGTTATGTGCCGGCGCAACTCGAGTTCGATGCGTCGAATCCTTTATCGCGGACAGTAACTTTTGATGTATGGCTGATGCCGAACCAGGTCGGCGGGGTTGTGCGCGATGCGGAAACAAACATTCCGTTACCGAATGCTCAGGTCATGGTCGGCGAGCAAAAAATTTTGACGAATGCCCAAGGCGCTTTTCAAGCCCAGGGCATTAAAAAAAATACTCCCATCACAGTGACCGTTCCCGGTTATCAAGCGATGACCCAGGTTTTTGATGGGCAGGGCGCCTTGGATATACCTCTCACGCCCAGTACGGTTGTTGTGACCGTGAGTGATGTCGGGACCAAGAAACCACTTGCAAATGTGCGTGTGCAATTCGACACACAATCGCTAACGACGGGTCTTGATGGACGCGTGGAACTGCGGCGCATCAAACCTGGGACGACGATTCGTGTGTCCTTGCCGGGCTACGACGGTGTGAGCGCGCCCTTTCTTGGCGGTGAGTTGATTGGCTTTGGTTTGCGTGCGAATGTTGTCGAAGGCATTGTCACTGATGCGACGACGAATCAACCCCTTGGTGGCACGCTGGTGATGATGGGCGCGATCACGACGACGACGAACGCGCAAGGCAAGTATCGGCTTGAAAACGTTCCACCCAAAGCGACGATCGCTTTGCTCGCGCCGGGTTATCGTAAAACGCCGGCGGATGTCAGCGGACTCGCGCGTCGTGATATCAAGCTGGCGCCGTTTCAGGCGCGCGGCATTCGTGTTCCGTTTGGTGCGACCAACGACCACGTCAACGAATTAGTGGACATGGTGACCAAGACCGAGTTGAACACACTTGTCGTGGATGTGAAATCGGAAAAGGGGCGCATTGCCTGGGACTCGCGCGTGCCGCTGGCCAAAGAAATCGGCGCGCGTCTCTCGGTGAGTGTGGATGTTGTGGTTGTCCTTGAAGCGTGTCGTCAACACAACATTTATTGCATCGCCCGGATGCCGGTTTTCCAGGACACGCTACTCGCCACCTCGCGTCCCAACCTGGCGATTCGTTATCCGAACGGCGTGTTGTTTACTGAAGCTGGTGGTGCGACCGCGTGGACCAATCCGTTCAACCAGGATGTGTGGAATTACAACTTGGCTCTCGCGAAAGAAGTTGTTGCGATGGGCTTTGAGGAAATTCAATTCGATTACGTGCGTTTTCCCGGCGCGTGGCCCAATCTTGCGTACGCCGCGGTGGATACCGAAGACACACGCCTCGGTGCCATCACCGGTTTTCTGGCGCGCGCGCAAAAAGAGTTGCGCCCGACCGGTGTGTTTCTCTCCGCCGATGTGTTTGGCTTGACCACGGCGACGGACGACGAGCAACGCATCGGACAACGTTTGCGCGACCTGGGTCCGTACCTCGATTATATTTCGCCGATGGTTTATCCCGATACCTGGGTGCGCGCGGAAGATTTGTTGACGCGCGGGCTGGGCATTTCGAATTGCACCGAAGCGGTGCGCTGTCCGTACGAAGTGATTTTCAATAGCACGAAACGCGCGATGGAAAAAACGCCGACTCGCATTCGTCCCTGGTTGCAAGCGTACGTGGGGCGGGGCGATTATGGTGTTCCGCAATATCGCATTCAAAAAAAAGCCGCGACCGAAGCGGGCAGTCACGGCTGGTTGTTTTGGAATGGCACCGGCAATTACGACATTAAATTGTTTGATGCGAAGAAATAGTTGGCAGGTCACCAAGTAGAAAATAAACAGGTAGACAAGTTGATATCATCATTCTGTCTACCGGTTTATTTTTTTTATCTGTTTATCAATCGCTTCAATGACCACCCGATTCGCTTTTGGAAAAGCGTACTGATCCAGGTTACTGGGTGCGATCCATTTGAATGCCGCGCACCCAATCGCGCGCGGACGACCGCGCCGATGCCGGCAATGAAATGCGTGCAGGGTGATCGAAAAGTGCGAGTAGGCGTGTTCGACCTCGGCGAATTTTTTTTCGACCACCACCTCGATGCCCAACTCTTCGCGCACTTCGCGCACGATACACGCTTGAAGCGATTCGCGCTTTTCGCAATGTCCGCCCGGAAATTCCCACAATCCCCCAAGCATCGCCTCGTCCTTGCGCCGCGCGATCAAAAGTTTGCCGTGCTTCCAAATCACACCGACTGCAATCGTGTGATGCGGGAGAGGTTTCTTTTTTGGTTTGACCGGCAACTGTTCTTGCACGCCGGCGCGCCTCGCCGCACAGCCACGCTTGAGCGGACACGCGACACAATTTGGACTGTGTGGCGTGCAAATCGTCGCGCCAAGATCCATCACGGCTTGATTGAAATCACCTGCGAGTCCGTGTGGGACTAGTCCCGTCACTAACTCCCACAGTGAATCTTGTACTACTTTGCTTTTCGAGTTGCTCTCAATTCTAAAATAACGGCACATCACGCGAGTTACATTGCCATCCAGGACTGGCACATCGCGATTGAAGGCGATGCTGGCGACCGCGCCGGCGGTGTAACGACCGATACCGGGTAATGTGAGCAGTTCGTCAACGGTGCTGGGGAGTTTTCCGTCGAATCGCGTGACGATCTCTTGCGCGGCGCGGTGAAGGTGGCGCGCGCGTGCGTAATAGCCGGCGCCTTCCCACGTTTTCAGAACGTCGTCGAGTGGCGCGGACGCGAGCGCGTGAACAGTTGGAAAACGTGCGAGGAAACGTTCATAGTACGGGATGACGGTCGCGACCAGAGTTTGTTGGAGGAGTGTCTCGGAAATCCACACGCGGTACGGATCGTGTGTGTCGCGGCGCCAGGGCAGATCGCGTTTGTTTATCGCATACCACGCGAGCAAGCGCGCCGCGATATTTTTTGCGCGCGCAGAAGAAATGCGCCGACTCACAATTTTTCCATCACCAAAATGTACTCGACCGGGTACGCGAGCATCTTGGCGTTTGCCACGGAAGTGAATTTGCCGGTTTCAGGGTCGCGCGTTTGCGGCAACATCTTGGAAGGAATCTCGCGCTTGATAATGTCGTGCGTGCGAAAACCGAGGCTGTGCATCTGTTCGGCAAACACTTCGGCATTCAAAATTTTCACACCTTGCAATTCTGTGTTGCCAATCACGATGCACGCCTTGCCGCCGGGTTTGAGCGCGCGATGCATCTCGCGAAAACATTCGAGCATGTCCGCAAAATAATTTTGCACCTCGCGCGATTTTTTGGTCGTGCCCATTGCGCGGCAAATGTCGTCGGCGATGGCGCTGTGCAGGTGAATCTCGGCGCGTTCGGAATGTGCCGTGCCGATAAAACGCTTGCGAAATTCCGGCAAGGAATCGCAGTACTCGAGCCACAACGCGGCGAGTTGATGCAAGTCCGCGTACTCGTACGAGGTGACGTATGGCGGCGAAGTCACGACGAGCGTCGCCGAATTTTTTTCGATGGGCAACTGGCGCGCGTCGCCGCATTGTGTTTTGCGAAACGCCGCTGGGTTTTCGCGCACGCGCTCATCGAGCGAATCCCAGAAGGCTTGATTTTGTTTGAGCATCGCGCGCGTTTGTTTCGCGAACGCGGCGAATGGGTCGGCGGGAGTTTTGTGTGGATCGCGTGTGGGCTTGACGCTTCTCTGCAACCAAATCGAACACGATTTCAAAATCTGTGCGAACGCAACGAGGAAAAAATCGCGCGTGGTTTCGTTTTTGATTTTGACAACCGCGCCCAGAATCGCGCCCAGTTTTTCTTTTTGTTTTTCCGGAAACCAATAATCAATGCGTTCGTTCATCGGAATGATTGGGCGGGCGTGTTCGAAATCGAATTTTGCGAGCGTGTGTTTGAGGGTGTCCGGTTCGATCGGTGTGGATTTGACGCGCGCGACGAGATGCGCGACCGGATTAATGTCCACGCCGACGCCGACACGTGTTTGCATCATCGCTTCGACCACCGTCGTGCCACTGCCCATGAAGGGGTCGGCAATGATGTCGCCGGCGACGGACAGCTCGCGAATCAAACGCGCGGCGAGTTGCGGAATGAATTTTGCCGGGTAGGTGTAATAGCCATGTGTGATGTAACGGGTCTGTGCCGACGTGCATTCGGAAAATGCCCAGGTTGGGTCAACGGCAATGTGTTTGAAATCCAAGTCTGTCCTCAATCCAGATGTCAAGAGCGCCAAGCTTTTTCTTTGCGCTCTCCGCATTCTTGGCGGTTTAATGATTCAGTGCGTCCCACTCTTCACGCAAAATGTCCATCATGATTTCGTCGTAGAATTTGCCGTTGCGAAACAGTCCTTGGCGTTTCACGCCCGCGCGTTTGAAACCGGCTTTTTCGTACGCGCGTTGTGCGCGCGGATTGAAATCGTACACCAGCAAATCCACGCGATTCAATCCGAGTTGCTCGAACGCGAAACGCAAGAGCGTGCGCGTCGCGTCTGTGCCATAACCTTGGCTGTGATAATTCTTGTCGCCGATAAAAATGCCAAACGTCGCACTACGATTTTTGAGATCCACGCCATGCAAGCCACAATTGCCAATCAGTTTTCCGTCGAGTGTGCGAATGCCAAAAACAAAATTTTCCTTGCCTTTGCGCCGGTTCTCAAACCAATCGGTTTCGTCTTCCAGGCTGATGGGTGCCGGAATTCCCGGCATTAAAAATTGGCTGACCTCCCAATCGTTCAGCCATGCCACATACTTTGCTAAATCTTCGCGTTGCACAGCAGTCAATTCAACTTTTTCACCGCGCCACATGATTGCTTGCCTCCTTGATCGAATGCGCCGAGTATAGCACGAAGCCAAAGCGGATACAACTCGGCGTTGAGATTGTGATTAATGCACCCGACCCCAGATCAACACAAGCAACACTGCCAGTACGACCCAGCATGCCACCGCACCCAGGATCGCTGTGTTCAAGGGCAAGTGGTCTATCAAAAAATATAATGTCACAAAATAGCCGGCGTACGGAATGATTGCAAACATGCTAAACAGAAGCGTCTGCTTGAATTCGCTCGCGGTGCGCTCGCTGGCAACAATATAGTTTGAAATCAGCGTAAAGGTAGGAAACAAGGGCACTAAGCCGGCAATGAAAAAATTGGGCGTGCGCGCGATGAGCTGGATCAGCACGACCATCGCCGCGCCTGCCAATGCCTTGAGTAATAATTCCATCTGGGTTACCGCTCCTCCAATGTCAATGTGATCTGTTGGTTTGGTTAATCGCCTTTGCGCTGATGCTTGTCCGCGTACATGCGCGAGTCGGCGAGACGAAAAGTTTCTTCCAGGTTGCCGTGCTCGGTGGTGGCTATGCCGATGGACAAACTCAACGGCGGGATGGGTTGTTGCGCGTTGAATTCGGCAATCTTGTTTTTCATCCGCGCAAGAATTTCCGCGGCCGTGTCGGCGTCCGTTCGTGGAAGCAAAATTGCAAACTCGTCGCCGCCGATGCGCGCGATAATGTCGTCGGTGCGTAAGCTGGCGTGAAATACGGCGACCACGCGTTTGAGCAAGGCATCGCCGGCGGCGTGACCCAGGGTGTCGTTCGTGACCTTGAGATTATCGAAATCGCTAATCATCAAACTGATGGGAAATTCCTGGCTCGCGTTCAAGCGTGCCATTTCGGTTTCAAAAAAACTGCGATTGTACAAACCGGTCAGGGCATCGTGCGAGCCGAGATATTGTAATTGTGTTTCGACTAGCCGGCGCGCGGTAATGTCGTGAATGATGGCATACAGCACGGTGCGGTTGTGGGATTGAATCGGCACAGCATACACTTCGACCTCGCGGATTTCGCCGGATGCGAGGCGATGCTGAAACAAGAAATAATTTTGCTTGTGCGCAAACACATCTTGCAAAACCTGGGTCACGTGATCGTAAGGCAACGTGTTGATTTGACGGATGTTCATTTGGCGCAGAGTGTCGAGCGGATAGCCGTAAAATTCGACCGCGGCAAGGTTGGCGTCCACAATCGCGCCCGACTCGGGGTCGAGCACCAACTTGATGGCGGAATGGTCGGCAAACATTTGATGATACAATTCTTCGCTGGCGCGTAACGCCTCTTCCATTCGATTGCGTTCGGTCAAGTCTGTGATGACGGCGATGGTGCCGCCATATTCACCATCCTTGACACGCGGCACGCCTGTCACGAGCGCGTGAACGTGTGTCCCATCGCGACGGCGAAAACGCGATTCGTAAGACGTGGTTTTACCTTGCCTGCGATCTTCGAGGGCTTGTTGCACAATCGTTTGATCTTCCTGGATCGTTACGTCGGCAGGTCTTTGACCGATGAGTTCACTGGGATCACAACCGACTATCCGCGCGTACGCTTGATTGACGTACTCGAAACGCGCTTCGCCATTTGTTACGGTTAGTCCTTGCCCCATATTGTTCATCACGGTCATTGCAAAATCGCGTTGTTCTTGTAGTTCGAGTTCCAGTCGTTTACGTTCGGTGATGTCATAACTGACCAAGCCGATTTGAAAACCACGCTCGGTTTTGATGGGGAAAACCGTTTGACGAAAGAGCCGGCGTTTGCCATCGGGTTGTATCAATTGGTCTTCAAAGGTACGCTTAAACAATGGCGACGTACCTGTTTGCAACGCATCTTGAAATGCTTGTTTGCGGCGCGCATAATCTTGCGGTGTTTGAGCTTCGGGCGGCAAGGCGTTGTTGAACGTCCCAGAATTTTTCGCCTTTCACCTCGGCGTAGGTCAAGCCGGTAATGTTTTCACACGCGCGATTCCATTCGATGATAGCACCTTGTTCGTCAAGCAGAGTAAATCCTTCTGAAGATTGTTCGACGAAATTTCGAAAACGTGCTTCGCTTTCACGCAGTTGCTCTTCTGCGTGTTTACGTTCGGTGATATCAACGCTGGCTCCTAAAATGCCAATGATCTGCCCCGCCTTGTTGCGGAGAGGCACTTTGTGTGACAGGACAGTGTACTCGCCGGCAGACGAGTGGAATTTTTCTTCGAGATCGAGTGGTGCGGTTTGTTCCAGGATTTGGAAATCGGCTTGGCGTAAAGCGTTG
>CAZPIR010000126.1:0-9094 GCA_964586085.1 uncultured Anaerolineaceae bacterium
CGGCGAGAAATTTTTTTTGCTCTGCTTACATTGGTTGCGCTGGTCGCGTTGGCATTCACGGTGGGTTGTCAGGGTGGTAATCTGTTGAGCGCGCAAGCTGTGCCCACGGCAAGCGCGGCGAGCGCAGGCGTGGACATTACCGTTTACAATCAAAATGTCGCGCTGGTCAAGGATCGGCGGATGCTTGCGCTCAAATCCGGCGTCAACACAATTCGCTTTACCGATGTCGCCTCACAGATTGATCCGACAAGCGTGCAATTTATCTCGCTCACCGATCCCAGCAACACGCGCGTGCTCGAACAAAATTATGCGTACGACATCGTTGGCTCGCAAAAAATTTTGCAAAAGTATCTCGATCAAACCGTGACGCTTGTGACCGAGGATGGAAGCAAGTACACCGGCAAATTGCTCAGTGGCTCGGACGACATTATTTTGCAGGGTGACGATGGACAGGTCACAACGGTCAAACTGGCGCGCGTGCGCGAAGTAAAATTCCCGCAATTGCCCGGCGGACTCATTACCAAGCCGACCTTGATTTGGATGGTCAATGCGGCGAAGGAAGGCAATCACGACACGCAAGTGACGTACTTGACGAATGGCATCACGTGGAAAGCGAACTATGTCGTGGTCGTGAACGACAAGGACACGGCGATGAATTTGAACGGCTGGGTCACGGTGGACAATCAGAGTGGCGCGACGTACCAAGACGCGAAACTCAAACTCGTCGCCGGCGATGTGCGCCGGGTAACACCCGCGCCGGTCGCACGCGATGGTGCGCTGATGGCCGCGCCGACTGCCGCCCCCAAAGCGACGGAACAATTTGCGCAACAAAGTTTTTTCGAGTATCAACTCTATTCGTTGCAACGTGCGACAACGTTACAAAATCGTGAGACCAAGCAGATCGAATTTGCTTCGACGGCGAACGTGCCGATCACGAAACTGTATGTCTATGATGGCGCGAGCACTCTCCGCTTTTACGGTTCGCAGATCACCGACCCAAACTATGGCAAGACGAGCAATTCCAAAGTGGCAGTGATGCTCGAATTCAAAAACAGTGAAGCGAACAAGATGGGAATGCCCCTGCCCAAAGGAACGCTTCGCGTCTACAAAGCCGATAGCGATGGCGGCAATCAATTCATCGGCGAAGACGCGATTGACCACACGCCGAAAGATGAAATGATTCGGCTCAACATCGGCAATGCGTTCGATGTGGTGGGCGAACGCAAGCAAACGAATTTCACCAAGGTCAGTGACCGTGTGATCGAAGAGACGTATCAAATCAAACTGCGCAATCACAAAAAAGAAGCTGTCGAAGTGCGCACGGTCGAGCATCTGTTTCGCTGGTCGAACTGGGAATTGAAAAACCTGACCCAGGATTACATCAAGACCGATGCACAGACCGTCGAGTTTCGCGTCAAGGTTGCACCCGACGCGGAGAGTGTGGTGAATTACACCGTGCGTTATTCCTGGTAACTTGTTCTCAACCCTCCCTTGTGAAAGACGGGGGAGGGTTTTGCATTTTCCCCCGTTATTTGATACGATAGAGGCGTGGCACAAGATAGCAAGGCAATCACGCTCGGTCATCCCTCATACGTTTGGCGTTTCGGTCAAGATCGGCGTCTTGATTTGATTCGCCGCTTTGTGCGTTTTCCCGGCGTGATCATTCTCGATGTGGGTTGTGGCATTGGCGCGTACATCGAAAAATTCCGCGACCTGGATGCGCACGAGTTTGGTGTGGACACGGATTTCGAAAAACTCGATCAGGCGCGCGCCAAGAAAAATTTGGTTCACATCGCGGCATCCGCATCCGAAGCCCTGCCGTTTGCCGATGAAACTTTTCACGTGGTGTTACTGCACGAAGTCATCGAGCACGTTACCGACGACCGCGCGACGATCCAGGAAGCGCATCGTGTGTTGAAACGCAACGGGCGCGTCCTGGTTTTTGCGCCGAATCGCTTGTACCCATTTGAGACGCACGGCGCATACTTTGGCAAGCGGTACGTGTTTGGCAATATTCCGTTCATTGGCTGGTTGCCCGATGCGTGGCGCAATAAATTTGCGCCGCACGTCCGCGCGTATCGCGCGAATGAAATTCACAAATTGTTTGATGAACTCGACGGTATGTTTTTGCTAGAGACGCAGATTTTTCCCGGCTATGACAAGATTGCACGGCGCAGTGCGTTCCTTGCGCGTATCTTGCGCTTGATCACTTATGCGCTCGAAAGTACGCCGCTTAGACGATTTGGTTTGTCGCATTACGTCGTGTGGAAAAAATTCGGACGACGCAGGCGCACTATGTAAATCAAAAGGAGCGTTGACTGAACAACGCTCCTTTTTAATTTGCCGCGTGTCAACTCGATTTGGGTAACAGGGTTGTGATGGCGGCGACGGAATCCAGGTTTTCCAAATTCCAAATCGTGTCGAGCAATTGTTGCGTGTCTGCATCGCCAATCACACCCACGCGATTGCGCTTGAATTTCGCGACGACCTCGTCGTCCGTCATTTTGTTGCCGGCGTGTCCGCGTGGATAACGTTCTTGGCGCGTGTGCGTCGCGCCGTCTTTTGTTTTCACGGTGATACGATTCGGGATGCTCTCGGGATAGAGCGCGCTCAACTGGTCGGACTCGCCCAATTTGGTGCGTGCAAGCAAATCGCGTCGGCGCGCATCGCCGAGATGGTCGCGCGCAAAAGTCGCTTCGTCCACCTTACCATCAATCAGTCCGGCAATCGAAATGTACTGCAAACTGTGATCGGCCGTCTCGCGTGTTGTCGGATTCCATTTCTCCGGATCCATCGCGATAATTTCGTACGCCGCTTTGAACGTTTCGATTTCAACCGATTCGATCAATTGCCAATCCTTGATTTCGTCGTGCAATTCGACCGCAATGTCCACCGCGCTTTGTGCGTGATACTCGACCGGATATTTTTTGATGTACGAATCGCAGATGCGATGCGGCGCGTCGCCGCGTTGCATGCGCGCGAGTGCCTGGTCGTTGAACGCATTGCCGCCGAGCATTTGCCGGATGAAACCCATCTCGCCGGTGAATGGCTCGAACGGACCGGTCATGCCGCGCGCCGCGAGCATGGCGCCGAATATGCCATTGCGCGCCGAGTTCGATGCCGCCGCGCCTTTCCACATCGCAAGTTCGCCCGCGCGCGTTTGCCGCATTGCGGCGTGTGGCACCGCCGCAATCGAAATCGCGTGCGCGGTTTGCGCGGCGTTCAATCCCAACAAACGCGATGCGCCCATCGCGACGCCGATGCCGATGTAATTGACGTGATCCCATTTGTATTTGCGCAAACTCGCCGCGTCGCAGAGGTTCATCGAAACTTCGTACGAAATTGCAATCGCTTCCGCGAGTGCAAGCCCACCCAGGTTTTTCCATTCGGCGAGCGCGAGCAGAGCCGGGATGCAGTCACTCGGATGCAAGGGTTCGAGCGAGAGATACGTGTCGTTGAAATCGAGGTAACGCACGGCGACGCCGTTCGCAAACCCGGCGACTTCGGGATTCGATTTTTCGTGCGAGCCAAAAATCGTCGCGCCGTTTTGCATGGGGTACGCTTTAGCGTACTCGCGCGCGACGGTGGGTGAGTCGTCGTGGATTGCCGCGCACATCACGCCGAACGAATCAATGATGCGGCGTTTGACTTCGTGCAAGGTGTCGCCGGGTAGCGTATGATTTTGCGTCGCGTACTCGGCGAACATGTTTTGAAAACGGTCTTTCATCTTTGCTCCCAGAGTATTCAAAAGCAGACGAGGACGGAAAATCGGTTTCCGTCCTCGTGTATTTCAGGTGGTGGCGCCGCGTGCAAACAATTTGCGCAAGCCGATGCCGATGTACTTCCAGTACGGATTCGTGATCGAAACGAACGCGAGGAGGAGCAGGGTGAGCGAGATGGGGCGCGTAAAGAAAATCGCCATACTGCCGTCCGAGATCATCAACGATTGGCGCATGGCTTGTTCCATCAAATCGCCCAAGACCATGCCGAGAATGATCGGCGCGGCGGGAATGTCGAGTCGGCGCAAGAGATAGCCGACCACGCCAAAGCCAACCATCAAGAACAAATCTTGCACACTGTTGTTCATCGTGTACACACCCAGGAACGAGAACAGGATGATAAAGACGACCAACAGGTAGACCGGAATATCGAGAATCTTGACCCACATGCCAACCAAGGGCAAATTGAGCACGAGCAACATCACATTGCCCACGTACATGCTGGCGATCAAGCCCCACACGAATTGTGGATTTTGTTGAAAGAGCAAGGGACCGGGTTGCAAGCCGAGCATCAACAATGCGCCAAGCATGATCGCGGTGGTGCCGCTACCGGGAATGCCGAGACAGAGCAAGTGAATTAATGCACCACCGGCGGCGGCATTGTTCGCGGCTTCGGGTGCGGCGACACCTTCAATGGCGCCTTGTCCCAACTCATCCTTGTACTTGGACATTTTCTTTTCCAAGCCGTACGAGACGAAACTGGCGACTGCCGCGCCCGCACCGGCAATGCCGCCGACAAAGAAACCGGACAGCGTGCCGCGAATGAATGCCGGAGTCGCGCGCTTCCAATCTTCTTTACTCATCCACAAGCCGCCCTTGATTTCCAATCGTTCTTGCACGGCTTGGCGCATGTCGGACAAGTTGACAATCACTTCGGACAACGCAAACAGCCCAATCGCCACGACCAGAAATTCAAGCCCGTCCAATAGTTCGGGATTCTTGAACGTGTAACGCGGAACGCCGCTCTGCAAGTCAATGCCGATGGTCGCGATTGCCAAGCCGATGGTCGTCGAAAGTAGCGCCTTGACGATCGAGCGTCCGGCGAGACTGGTGACGACCGTCAACCCAGCCAGCATCAATGAAAAATATTCGGGCGGACCAAAGTTCAACGCGAACATGGCAACCCAGGGACCAACGAGCATCAGCATAATTGTCGCAAACGTGCCAGCAATGAACGAGCCAATCGCCGCCGCCGCCAGACCTGGACCAGCGCGCCCTTTCTTTGCCATCTGAAAACCGTCAAAGCACGTCACCACTGACGACGATTCGCCCGGGGCGTTGACGAGAATCGAAGTTGTCGAGCCGCCGTACATCGCGCCGTAATAAATGCCCGCCATCAAAATGATTGCCGAAGTGGGGTTGAGTCCGAAGGTAATGGGAATCAATAAGGCAATACCCGTCATCGGACCAATGCCGGGCAACACGCCGATAATCGTGCCGAGGAACACGCCCAGAAAGGCAAGCAACAAATTAATCGGCGTGACGGCGACGCCAAAGCCCAGCGCCAAGTTATCAAAGAAATTCACAGGGATACTCCTTCCCGCGTGCGCGTTTTAGCGCAAGCCCAACCCGGCGAGTGGACCAGCGGGCAACTGGACACGCAAAAGATTTGTGAACACAAAGTACAGTCCAAAACTAATAATCAGGGCGACGATGACATCGCGTCCCAGGTGCCGACGGTCGAGCACAAAAACACCAGCCATAAACATAAGGAACGTGGCAATGGGATAACCGAGCGGCTCGAAAGCAAAAGCATAAACCAACATCAATCCCAGCATAATCAGCACGGTCTTGATGTCCATATAGTCGCTCAATTTTTCATCCGCGCCGATGATCGCCGCGCGCGCGTCATCTTCTTTGCTGGTGCCGCGAAACGATTGCGCGACATAGATGCCGGACAGGATAATCATCAATAGTCCAATGACTTTGGGAAAGGCATCGGGACCCAGCATTTGTTTGGACGCGGGTTGTCCAATCGCGAAAAAAGCCAGCGCGAGGTATGTAATCGCAAAAAGCAAAAGCGCCACACTCGCAATCCGATTTTCTTTCATGAATTTACTCCAGGTAGGGGCGACATGATCATGTCGCCCCTACGGAAATCACATGCCTACTTTATGAAACCGGTGTCGGTCATCAATTCTTTGTAGGACTTGAATTCTTCATCGAGGAACTTGGCAAAAGTGTCGCCATCGGCGTAGGCGTCCACCCATTGCAATTTCTCAAGCGATTCTTTCCAGGTCTTGGTTGCCGACATGCGCTTGAGCGATTCGCCCCACCACGCCTTGGCATCGGCAGACATGCCGGGCACGCCAAAGATGCCGCGCCACACTTCATACGTGGTGTTGTAACCGGCTTCTTTCCAGGTCGGCACGTCTTTCATGACGCCACCGCGACGGTCGGCGGAAGAAACGCCGAGTGCGCGCACGGTCTTGGCTTCGATTTGAGGAATCGCTTCGCCAACGCCTGTGGACATGAAACCGACGTTGCCGCCCAAGAGCGCGGTCAAGCCGGAGCCAACATCGTTGAACGCGATGTACGACAATTTGTTGGGGTCAATGCCAGCGCCCTTGGCGAGCTTGGCAATCGCGAGATGGTCCATGCTACCGGGCGACGATGCGCCGGCGAATTTGACTGACCCGGGATCTTTTTTCATTGCTGCCATCAAATCGCCCATTGTCTTGTACGGCGAATCCGCCTTGACCAAAATCACTTGATAGTCGGTAATCAATTTGGCGAGTGGCGTCAATTCTTTGTAATCGTTTTCGAACGTCTTGTTCAGCGTGTTGATGACGAGCGGCGGCGAATAGACGACGAGTTCATAATCGTCGGCTTTTTTCGTAAAGATGTACGCCAGACCCACGGCGCCACCACCGCCAACTTTGTTGACGACGGACGTCGGTTGTGGATACAGTTTTTCAGTTTCGAGCGCGCGTTGCACGGTGCGTGCCAACGTGTCCCAACCACCACCGGCACCGGCGGGCGCAACGATTTCGAGCGCTTTGCTGGGATAGCCGGCTTTGGTCACCGGCACGGGACCGCTTGCCGGCGCGGCAGGCGCAGTCGTCGGCGCGGCGGCGGCGGGTGCTTTGGTGGGCGGTGCGGCAGTTGGCGCGGGTGTCGGTGCGGGCGCGCACGCGGCAATCACGGCTAATACGACGATCAAGGTCATGAGCAATCCGAGCTTTTTCATGCTTCTTCTCCTAAGTTTTTTGAGATCACTCCCTAGTCTTCATGGGCAATACGACTAGAAAAAAGGTACTCGCTAGGCATCACCTCGCAAACAAGAGTACGCCAAAACACCAGCGCGGTTGGTTGGGGAGAATCAAGAATGGTCGTTTGTAAATTGCCGGTCGAGTTGTTCAAACTGCTCCAAGCGAACGATGCGTTGGCGCTCTTCCCAGGTTGCCATGCGCGACAGCAACGCCGCGCTGGTGCCTTTTGTTTTGAGTACAGTTAACGATGCTTGAACGGCCTGAATCGCCACACGCAAAGCGGTGTTTGGATAGATGACAATCTTGAAACCGAGCGATTGCAATTCGCTTGCGCTATACATTGGCGTTTTCGCGCCTTCGGTCATGTTGAACAACAGTGGCGTGGTAATTTCGCGCGGCGCTTGTTCGATTTGCTCGGGCGTGCGCAACGCTTCGACAAAGATCACATCCGCGCCATGCGCGGCGTACAGTTTCGCGCGGCGCATCGCTTCAGCAAAACCATGCGTCGCCAACGCGTCCGTGCGCGCGACAATCACCAAATCGGGGTCGGTGCGCGCTTGAACGGCGGCGCGAATTTTTTGCGCCATCTCTTCCGCGCTCACAACATCCTTGCCTTCGAAATGACCGCACTTTTTCGGACTGACCTGGTCTTCGAGTTGAATCGCGGCGACTCCGGCATGTTCGTACTCTTGCACCGTGCGCATCACGTTCAACGGGTTGCCGTACCCGGTGTCGGCATCCGCGATCACCGGCACATCCACCGCTTGCACGATGCGACGAATGTGCGTAATCATTTCGGTGGACGAAATCAAGCCAATGTCGGGCAAAGCGAACTGGGTGTTGGCGATGCCTGCGCCGGTCGCGTACACGGCATCGAACCCAGCTTCCTGGATCAAACGCGCCGTCAGCGCGTCCGCCGCGCCGGGAGCGATGAGGATGTTTGGTTGCGCGAGCAATGCTCGCAATCGGCTAGTCGTTTTCATTGGAGGATTCGGCGAGCAAATGCCGGGTGTGTTCCCAGGATTTTTTGATGTGCGCTTCGGACATGCGGCTGGCTTGTTTCGCATCGTGTCGCGCGATGGCTTCGACGATGGCCTGATGTTCTTGGATTGCCGCGCGTCCGCGTTGATACACGGTGAGATTCACGTTGCGAAAATGGCGAATCTTGTCGTACGTGCCGTTGAGCAAATCAATCAGGTATGAATTATCGGTGAGCGAGTAGAGCAGAGCGTGAAAATCATTGCCGGCGCGAACGAGTTTCTTTTCGTTCTTTTCCTTGAGCGCAAGTTCCATCGCCTTGATCGCTTGGCGCAGTTGCGCGATCTCTTGAGGGTTCGCGCGTTCGGCGACGAGTGTGGCGGCAATCGCTTCGAGTTTTTGGCGAACGAAATAAATTCCTTCGATCTCTTTGGGCGAGATGTGTTGAACCAGGACGCCATTGCGTGTGACGGTCAGGTATCCTTCTTGTTCGAGCCGCCGAAATGCTTCGCGGATGGGACTGCGGCTCAAGCCAAGCGATTGAGCAATCTCGATTTCAACCAGGTGATCACCAGGCGCAAACTTGCCGGACAGGAGGGCATCTTTTAGGGAAGAGTATGCCTGATCCCGTAAAGGGGGATTGGGTGCGATGCGCACTTTGAGGGGAGGAGAATCGTTCATTGATTCGGCGACTGTCCTAGGCGCTTGGTATACTGTATGCAGTATACTAAAAAAACAAGGGTTGTCAAAGCGTGCATCAATGCGCGCGCCACACCGTTGCGCCGCTGGCAACCGTGTGGTATCATCCGCGCATGATGACCCCGCAATGTATTGGCTTGACGCAACATCGTCGTCGGTGCGAACTCGCGCCGCTGGATGCGAGCGGATATTGCGCGCAACATCGTCCGACGAATTTGGCGATTGCGCCGCCAGCGCAAGCAAATATTTTTGCGCGCCGATGGCTCGCCCGTTGGCGTCAACCGATTTTCGATGTGCGCGTGCCGGACGATGTGAAATTACCGGTGCCGCGCGCTCTGCGCAATCGTGCACTCGATGAACTTGTCGAGCAACTGTTGCGCGGCGTTGACACGCACGCGCGTTGGTCGGCGGCGTATGCGTTGCGTC
>CAZPIR010000127.1:0-9086 GCA_964586085.1 uncultured Anaerolineaceae bacterium
TGCATGTTGTACCACGACCCCGATGCGGCGGCGGCGCGTTGCGGTCCAACATTCGCAATTACTTTGAATTGACCGGCGACAATCGTACCATCTTTTTTGACGCCGAGTTTCATTTCGTTGAAATTTTCCGGGCGATGTGTGCGGATGATAAAATCTTCTGCGCGCGTGTACATGGCACGCACCGGTCGTCCGGTCATGCGTGACATGATTGCCGTGTGAACTTCGGTCAGGTCAACGCCGGAGCGATAGCCGTACCCAGAACCCATATAGCCGGGTTGAATGACACGCACTTTGTGTTGTGGCAGTTTCAACGCTTGCGCCAAACCGTTGCGCGAACCATGCGCGTGTTGGCAGGTATAGATGGCGGTGTATTTGTCGTTATCCCACCACCCGATTGTCGTCGTCATTTCGAGTGGCATGTGCTGTTCGGTCGCGCGCGAGGAGGAATTTTGCACAACGACTTCGGCTTCGTTCATTGCCTTGTTCGCGTCGCCGCGTTTGAACGGCGTCGGAATGTCAATGATCGTGCCGTCAAATTTATTGTCCCACTGTTTCGGCGTGGACGCTTTCATCGCTTCGAGTGTGTTCAACGCCGGGGTCAAGACCTGGTATTGCACTTCGATCATGTGCACGGCTTCGTCGGCGATGTGATCGGACTCGGCGGCAACGCACACGATCGGCGCGCCGACTTCGTACACTTCTTCGTTAAAGATTTCGCGGAAGGGTGGACCACCGCCAATGCGAACATCCTGGTATACCTTGGGCAAATTGCCGCGATGCAAAACCGCGACCACGCCCGATAATTTTTCTGCTTTGCTCGTGTCCACCTTGAGTACTTTGGCGTGTGGGTGTGGACTGCGAAGTGTTTTAAGGAACAGGGCGTTTTGCGGGGCGATATGTTGCGCGTATCGTCCCAGGCTGGTGACGATACCAATGCCTTGCAGACGTTGGACGCGTTTGCCCAGAATCGAAAAATCGGTTACGGCAAGCGACGGATTGTTTTGTTGAATCCCGCTTCCATTGCCATTATCGCCTGGCAGGTTCGTGCCATATTTTTTCACGAACGGCGCGACCATGTCCGCCATTTCAGACGTGAGCAGATGCCATTCCTGGCTTTGCGCGAGTTCTGACCATTGGTCAGGGGTCAGCGAGTCTGCGTATTTCGCATCCTGAACCGCGCGCATTACATCAACTTGCTTTGCCATCTTGCGTCTCCCCTATGCCTTTTTTCGTAAATCTTCCGCGGCGCGGAAAACGGAATCATAAATTTTAGCATATTCGCCGCATCGGCAAATGTTACCGGCGAGCGCTTCTTGTACTTCGACTTCGTTTGGCGTGGGATTCTTTTGGAGCAATGCGTAGGTGGACATGATCAAACCGCGTGTGCACATACCGCATTGAAAACCACCTTGGTCGTAGAACGACCGGGCAATCACGTGCAAATCTTCCAGGCGCGGTCCCTTGCTCAAGCCGTCTACGGTCACAATTTTTTGTCCGCGTCCCAAACGCGCGGCGAGCAATGTGCAACTATTAACCGCGTGTCCGTCAATCACCACGGCGCACGCGCCGCATTGCGCGCGATCGCAACCCAGGTTGCTGTTCGACAAGCCGAGTTGATATACCATCACGTCCCACAAGCTCGCGCGAACATCAATGACCACATCGTGTTGCCGATTGTCAATGTTCAGCGTCACGCGACGCATCGTCGGCGGCAAATCCGAAGCGACCACTTGAACGGTTTGCACTCCGCCTGATGGAGCCGGTTGCACGACCGTCAGCGGTTTCGCATCGGGTTTGACAAATGAGAGCACGCCGGTGACGCCTGCCGCGCCAACCACCGCGCCGAAACCTGCGCCAACTAAAAATTGACGACGCGTCAGAGCTGGATTAATGGGAGCAGATTCTTCTTCTTCGGGATCCATTCCCGGGTTTACTTCGTCAGCCATAAATTCTCCTTTGGGTCTTGCCCAGAATTAAACGAGGTGTGTGCCTCTAAAATATGCTAACACGAACGGATGCGTCGTCGCCTCCTTTCAAAAGCGAACCCCGAAATAGCTAGACGGTATGTTCATCGGATTTCGAATCGTTCACGACGGTGTTCACATCGCGGATTTTCCTTTTGTATTAACAATGCCCGTGCTTTTGTGAAGATAGTATAAAAGCAAGTTGTTCTCTCCAATAGGGGCAAGAGGGACAGAATTTTGTCCAAAAGGGACAAGCAAAAACGCCGGCAATGTTGCCGGCGTTTCAAATTTGGGGTAGCTGAAAAATCATAAAACGCTAAACACTCAAATCAACCCCCGTCGAATTCCTTCGGCGACGGCTTGCGCGCGATTGCGCGCACCTAGCTTGGACATGATTTCTTCGATTTCGCGTTTGACCGTGCGCTCGCTCCAATGCGTTTGCTCGGCGATTTCTTCGTTCGTCGCGCCTTGGGCGACCAGACCGAGCACCTGGATTTCATCGGGCGATAAACCGGCTTGATGTTGTTCGTGCGCCTGCGCGAGCGTTTGAAATTGGCGCAGAACCTGGTTCATCAACGCGGGCGAGAGCAAACGATTGCCTTGATGCACCGAGCGCACCGCTTCGACGACGGTTTCATCGGAAGTGCGTTTTAACAGGTACGCGTACGCGCCGGCGCGCATCGCATTCACCACGTACTCTTCGTTGTCGTACGCGGTCAGCGCGATGATTTTGGAATCGGGCACGGCGCGGCGCAACTGCTTGGCGATCTCAACCCCATCGAGTCCGGGCAGTTGAATGTCGAGCAAAATAATTTCCGGCAACAGGTCGGCGGCGGCTTGTATAGCTGAGGTGCTGTCTTCCGCTTCGCCGACGACCTGAATGTCCGGGTAGGAAGACAGCAAACTTTTTAAACCACGCCGCACCATCGGATGATCGTCAACAATCAAAACTCGGATCGTATCCATCGCCACCTCATTGTTCACTCGGAGGTTGAACCGGTAAACGAAAGAGCACGCGCGTGCCCGCGTTCGGTTCCGACCATAACTCGACTTGACCACCTAAATTGTTCGCGCGTTCTTGCATACTCAGCAAACCCAGGTGTCCGCCGTGATGATTTTCAAACCATTCGTGATAATCAAAACCATGTCCATTGTCTTGCACGGATACGGAAACGGTTGTGAGTTCGTACTCGAGCAGGATGGTCGCCATTGTGCCGCCGGAATGCGCCGCAGCCTTCTTCAACGCTTCTTCGACCATGCGAAACACGGCGACCTCGGTGTTGATCGGCAGACGGCGCGGCGTGCCGCTGACGAGAATCGTGCAGTTGATGCCGGCAAGTTCGCGAAAACGATTGGTGTGTTTTTCGAGCGCGGGTACCAGACCCATCGCGTCGAGAATGGGCGAATGCAAATCATAGATCGCGCGACGAATTTCGATTTCGGCTTCTTCGAGTACCTCGCGCGTGGCAGTCAATTTACTTTGTGCAACGGGAGGCAGGTTGCCGGCGGAGACAACCTTGATGGCTTGCAGTTCAAAGCGCGCGGCAGTGATAAGTTGTACTACGCCATCGTGCATGTCGCGGGCGATGCGCGCGCGCTCATTCTCTTGCAGGTCAATCGTTTTGACGAGGAGCGAACGCAATTGTTCTGCCTTGGCAAGAATTTCTTCTTGTGCATTTGACAATTCGTGTGTGCGTTCGGCAACCTTGCTTTCCAATTCTAAACTGAAATTTTTGACCTGGGTGTGCAGTTCAGAGTTTTTGATGGCGATGACTGCAAGGTCGGCGAACAAACCAAGAAGCCAGAGATCGTCCGGCTCAAACGGGCGCGCGTGGGGGCGATTTGAAACGTTAATGCCGCCAATGATTTGATTGTGCCATTGTAATGGCACGCTCGCCACGCGGGTTTGCGATGTGCCCGCAAAAATTTCTATGCGCCCGCCCCACCGTTCGTAATCATTGACAATCATGGACTGACCGGTTTGAATGACGCGCCCCACCAAGCCCTCGCCCGGCTTGATGGTCACGCCGCGAAAGTCGCGCGAGTTGTTATATCCCGCGGCGTGATAAATCAAATCTCGTTCGGGATCATACAAGTACAACGAACTGGCATCCGCGCCCAACAATTGCACGCCGCGACGCAGTAGGGCTTGGAGTAACTCGTTGCGATTCAACTGCGCGATAATGTCGAGCGAGGTTTCGTGCAGGGCGATCATGGCTTCGTAACGTCGTCTAGTTTCCTGGAACAGGCGCGCGTTTTCGATGGCAATCCCTAATTGATTTCCCAGGATTTCCAAAACGATCATGTCTTCTTTGACGAATGCATTGACGTGGTCGCTCTGCACGTCTAAAATTCCGATCACCTGTTTGCTTGTGCGCAGAGGCACGGCGAGTTGAGCGCGCGTGTTGCCAAGCCAATCAGGGGAGGGCGGTTGCCCGGTTGGCTGCACGTCGTTCAAGAGCCGCGGTTTGCCGGTTTGTGCCACTTCGCCGGGCACACTCGATTCATCTATCGGGATTTCTAATTGGCGCGCCTTGATCGTTTCGGCTTGGGGTCCACTGGCTTGACACAGAACGAGCATATCGCGCGTGGGGTCTACCAAAAAGATGTGGACGTGATAATAACCATAGCGCACACGAATCAGACGGACAACTTCGGAGAGCAGTGTGTTTAAATCCAACAATGCGGTCATGCGTTGCCCGATTTGGCTGGCGATTTGCAAACGCGCGACGCGCCGGCGTGTTTCTTGATTGCGTAGTGCCAATTCTTTTTGCGCGGTGGCTTCAGCCATTGCCGCGCGCGCCGCCCAGGTCAAGCTTAACCACACGAGGACAGGACCTGCGAGGCCGATGACCAGCACTGTTCGCAAAACCGATGGCTCGGGGATGGCGTTGCCCTGGAACACGACATCTTCGAGCAACACATAGCCGATGCCGACAAAGGAAACTGCAATCGGCATCGTCCAGCGCAAATATGACATCAGCCCGACGAGTGGTTTGTGTTCTCCAAACACGGCGGTTTGCGCGCGACGAAAGAATGTGTGCAACCTAGAGTTGGCGGGAACGCGTTGAACAGAAGTGGTATTCTGCATGGTCATTCAAACCTGAATTGAAAAATAAAAAAAGAGCAAGCCGGTTTGTCTTGCGACGATGCAGAAGGCAAGTAAAAGAAGGGAGTTGGGGTTTGCGAAGAACGAACTGGGTTAAGCAACATTGCTTTTGCCTGCACTCATTACAGGGTGTCGAGCGAATCAGCGTCTTGGCTCGGTCAAGGATTCAATGGCGAATCAGGTTGCGCGCTGGAACGCAAAGAACACGGCGACTATTTTTGTTTCCTGGGTGTGTCGGTCGAATCCTGGGTTGGAGGAGTTGTGTTACTGGGACGACTTGTTTCTTTGCGAAATTCGGCGACCATCTTTTTCATGCTACGTGCAAGTTCAGGTATTCGTGAAGGCACAAAAAGCAAGATGGCGACGAATAGGATGATGACAAGATGTGCCGGTTGTAAACCAAACATGGCTATTCTCCTGGAACGAATTGGAATTCGTGGGGCGGAGTTTACGTGGTTTCGCCGATGGCGTCAAGGGGAGGGCGATTAGTTACGGCGAAATTTTTTTGTCGACGCCAAAAGGGTTCTTGTAAAATTTTAACATGGGCTATTGACAATCACTGGGAATTGGCGACAATGCGACTTGCCCACCGCGCATCCCCTTGCGCGAAAACCTTTTCCTCTTGCATTGCGTAATGAATGCCAAAGGGAGACAAGTGCATGCCTCAAAATTCGTTTGACGTGTTCGAGATCGTGCCGCCTCAAACCGGCTCCTCCGAATCATCCCGCGCTCAAATACCTGGTGAACCATTACCGCGTCCTTCCTTGCGTGAGCGCATCAAACAAGTTCGCGCGCGCACGCGCAGTTTCTTGCCCATCTTGCTCGGTATGTTCATCGCGTTCGCCGCGATGTTTGCATACGATCTCGTGCGTCCGGCCACGCCGCGCCTCACCGAAGAAAAAGTGAATGAACTCGTGGCAAGCGCGATGGCATCCGCGACGCCGCCGCCCGCGCGCGGCTCGCTCGTCTACGATCAAATTGCGCCCGCACTCGTGCGGGTCGAAGCGCAACTGACGGCGGGCGATGATAAACGCGCGTTTGGTACCGGTGTTGTTGTAGATGATATGGGCGCGATCTTGTCGAGTTTTCATATCGTCAAGGGCGCGTTGAAAATCGAAGTCGTGTTTTACGAAGGGACGCGTTCAGAAGCGTCCGTCGTTGCCAAAGATGAAGCGCAAGACATTGTTGTGCTTCGCGCGCGCACACCACCCGATCTTTTGATTCCGGCAGTCCTGGGAAATCCTGGGGCGTTGCGTGTGGGTGATGATGTGTATGCGGTCGGCAATCCGTTTGGTATTCGCAACTCGATGTCGGCGGGCGTTGTGTCCGGTTTGAATCGCAATTTCAAATCGCCGAAAACCGGTTCGACCCTGAGCAATCTGATTCAATTCGATGCGGCGGCGAATCCTGGGAATTCCGGCGGACCTCTGCTTAATCGCGATGGCGAGGTTGTGGGCATCGTGACCGCCTTATACAATCCCACTGAGCAAGAAGTATTTGTCGGCATAGCGTTTGCCGTGCCGCTCGATTCGGCGGGTGGGGCGATGGGGTCGCCGCCATGGTAAGGCGCGTGCTCGCGAGTTTGATGTTGATGAGTGTGCTCGCCGCGTGTGTAACAACACCGACGCCAACGCCACTGTCATCGCCAACGATGGTGCCAATATCAACCGCGACGCTTGTTTTGCTTCCGACGGTAACGGCAACGCGCGTGTTGCCAACCTTAACCAATATTATCACACCGACTCGTCAGGCGAGTGCAATCGCGGTAACACCGAAACCGGTTGCGACTGCCGCGAGCAGTGGTTGGCAAGTGCAAACCTTGTTGGTTGGCTCTGGTCAACCGGGGCGACTGTATGCGCTGGTGGTTGATCGTGATGCGCTGATGTCCGCATCCGCCAAAGCGCGTTTGCTCATGAGCGATGATGCCGGTGCAACCTGGCAAGCGTTCGCCGGTAATTTGCCGGTCGAACCGAGTTGTCTTGCGAGCATCAACCTGGATTATGCGGGCAAGGATGCGTTGTACGCAAGCACGTGTCGCGGGCTGTATCGCTGGAACGTCAATCAGTGGGCGCTCGTTTCGGCGCAACCGATGTTGCGTGTGGCAATCGCGTACGGCAAAGCCAACCTGATGTACGCGATGACGCAGCCGCAAGAGGGTTTGGTGCTCCGCAGTGATGATGCCGGCAAGACCTGGCGCAATGTGGCGAATGGGCTAGTCCATTTTAGCGGCTTGGTCAATCTTGCGCTCGAACCGCGCGAAAATCGCGTGCTTTACAGTATCATCTCGCCCAAGTATGGCGGCAGTTATTTGCGGCGCGCCTTGAACGACAATCAATGGACGACCATGCCGACGCCGCTGAACAATTCGCAAATCGAAACTGGTATGGCGATTGATGGTGCGACCGGCGCGTTGTATGTGACGGCATTTTCTGGTACGAGTTGGCAATTGTGGCGTTCGCTCAATCCGACGATTGAAAATGTGAACGCGGTGATGTGGGACAAGGTGTATGATTTTCCCGGTGAAAACGGGGTCACGATGTTGGCTTTGGGCGCGAGCGCGCAAGGGCTGGCTTTGTTTGTGAAATCATCGCCGACCAATTGCAATGCGGCAGACGCCGCGTGTGATCCATTCGTCTTGCGCTCGCTTGATAGCGGCAAGACCTGGACACGAATAACAATTCATTAAGCTCTCGTCATCTCGAAATGACAAACCGATTTGATTCAAGACTTGAATTGCAAATCAAAAATCTCGCTGGAGGGAAAATGGCAACGAGTGAATTGACCAAAGACACGGTTCCAACTTTGATGGAAACGGTTTTGTACGAAGTTAAAAAAGTAATTGTGGGGCAAGACCACTTGCTCGAACGCTTGCTCGTCGCTCTGCTTGCGCAGGGACACTTGCTCGTTGAAGGCGTGCCCGGTTTGGCAAAGACGCTCGCGATCAAGACGCTTGCCGACGCGATGCAAGGCACCTTCAAACGTATCCAGTTCACCCCCGACCTGGTGCCAGCCGATTTGGTCGGCACGCGGATGTACAATCAAAAGACTGGCGAGTTTTCCACGACGCTTGGTCCGGTATTCACGAACCTTTTGCTCGCGGACGAAATCAACCGTGCGCCGGCAAAGGTGCAAAGCGCACTGCTCGAAGTGATGCAGGAACGCCAGGTCACGATTGCGGGCGAGACGCACAAAGTGCCCGCGCCCTTTCTCGTAATGGCGACCCAGAACCCAATCGAAACCGAAGGCACGTACCCACTGCCCGAAGCACAGGTGGATCGTTTCATGATGAAAGTCATCATCACGTATCCAACCCCGCGCGACGAGTTTGTGATTGTTGAACGGATGGCGGCAGGGTTGGAAACGGCGAATCCGGTTATCACGACCAAGCAGTTGATCGAGATGCAAAATCAGGTCGCCCAGGTGTATGTTGACCCGGCACTCACCAAGTACGCGGTCAAACTGGCGACGGCGACGCGCGAGCCGGAAAAATTTGGTTTGCCGGACATCAAGCGTTACATCATGTACGGGACTTCGCCACGCGCTTCGATCAACCTGGTCATCACGGCGCGCGCGCTCGCTTATGTGCGCGGACGTTCGTACGTTCTGCCGCAAGATGTGCTCGACATGGCGTTCGATGTGATGCGTCATCGTCTCGTGCTTTCGTACGAAGCCATGTCCGACGGCGTGACGAGCGATGCGATTCTCAAACGCGCGATTGAACGCATCCAAGTTCCGAGCGTGCCTTTGCGTGAAGATTTGATCATCAAATCATCGCAAGCGGTTGGATGATTGCTGTAGAGACGTTGCCTGCAATGTCTCTACAGGGTCAACAAAACACTTATGCCTGTTCAAAATCCCGAACGAATTTTGCAACGCCTCGACTGGCAAGTGATTCGCCGGCTCGATGGCGCCTTGCAAGGTAACTATCGCAGTCTCTTTGTCGGCGCGGGTCTCGACTTTGCCGACCTGCGTGAGTATCAATGGTCGGACGATGTGCGGTTCATTGATTGGAA
>CAZPIR010000128.1:0-9059 GCA_964586085.1 uncultured Anaerolineaceae bacterium
GATGTTGGGTGGCGCGCTTGTTGTCGCGGCGACGCTTGAAGAGGTGGCGAAATCGGCGGGCATTGCGGTGCTCGTCGAGCAACGCGTCGTGCACTCGACGCGGCAGGTGCTCGTGCTAGCCTTTTTGTCCGCGCTCGGTTTTCTCGTCGGCGAAAAGTTGCTCCTGCTCGTTTCGGTAAGTATGGTTTCGCAAACCATGCTTTCAACTGCGCTGTTCAACACCGGCTTTTTATTGATTCCGCTCGTGGCACATTTTATTTTTACGAGCATCGTCGTCGTGTTGAACGCGCGTTTCCATGTGCGTTATCCTCTCGCGGTTGTCGCGAGCGTGATTATTCATGCCATTTACAACGCGGTCATCGCCGGAGGATTATCGTGAAAGCGTTTTTCGCCATCGTCAAACGCGAACTGCGCGCCGTCCTGCGCGAACGCACGATCATCATCGCGATCCTGATTCAACTTTTTATTGCGTCGTTTTCGTCCGCGCTACTCATTGGTTTGCTTTCGTTGTACGATCCCGAATCCATCGGCGTGTACGCGCAGGTGAATTTGCGAATCGGACTTGCCGGCGCGCCGAACACCAATCTGATGAACATTTTGCGCCAGCGCAATTTTCGCCTCACGCCGTTTGAAACATTGGCGGACGCGCAAACGGCGTATCAACAAAATCAAATTGATACGATCATCGCCGCGCCGGATGATGGCACGAGCACGGTCGAGATGAAATTATACTTGCCCCGCGCGGAAGCCAAAGCGTCCGTGATCTTGATGGTTTTGCAAGAGCCGTTCAAGCAGTACGAAAATATTTTGCGCGGGCAACGCGGCATCGAAGTGCGGTACACGAATTTGCGCGGCTTGCCGCCTACGATGTTCGAGTTTCTCTACTCGATCATTATTCCGGTGCTGATGTTTTTCCCGGCATTTGTCGCGGGCAGTATGGTGGTGGACTCGCTGTCGGAAGAGTTGGAGAACAACACGCTCGAAACGCTCTTGACCGCGCCGCTCTCGTTGAACACGATTGTCGGCGGCAAAATTTTTGCGGCGTGGTTGCTCGCGTTTGTGCAATGTCTCGCGTGGCTGGCCTTATTGCGCTTGAATCGCATTGCGATTGAAAACGTGATGCTGGTGCTTGGGCTTGCACTCATCACGGCGGGTATCATCACGAGCGCATCCGCATTTGTGTCGGTGGTGTTCAAGGATCGCGAGCGTTCCCAGTTTGTGTATTCGCTTTTGCTCTTGGCAAGCACGAGCATCAGTTATTTGCTCGATGCCTCGCCGATCAAAACAATGACGCGTCTGGCGAGCGGAGATTATTTTGCCGGGGTGTTCGACCTTGCCGGTTTCGTTGTGACCTTGTTGGTGATGCTGGGTGTGTTATGGCTCGGCGCTCGGCGCACGGAACACGCGCGATAAAAAAATCCAGGCGTCTTCAAGAAACCTGGATTTTGTGATTTACGCGGGCTTGGGTTGCAACACCACGTGGCGTTGCGCCGCTTGTGGTTCAGGCTGCAAGACCACGCGTTGTCTGATCTGTGGCACGAGTAGTAGCACGACAACCGAGAGACCGATGAGGGTGCCGTACAAATAATCGAGCGTGGTTGCGCGAATGAAATGCGTTGCCAAACTTGCGCCTGCCGTTGCTAACCCGGCGATGATCGCGAGATATACGCCGCTGAACTTGCGTTGACCCAGTAAATAGATCGCGATGAGCATCATAAAGCAGGTGATCCCCAACGTGATGAACGACAGCCATAGCACGTTAATGCCCGGCGCAAAAAGGGGTCGTTGTGGATGTCCAAAGTAAATGCGAAATGAGGCGTGCCCGTTCGAAAAATTTTCCGCCGCCGAAACACCGATCATCAAAAAAACGGCGGCGTTCGCGAGCTTGGTCAGCCAATCCGATTTTTCGGCGAGGATGACGGTAAAGTACGGGATCAACCCAATCGCCATAATGAACAACGCTGGCGGGAAACCTGCGCCGGTGCCCATAAAGTTGAGCCAGGGAATCAGCATGAACGCGCCACCCGCCGAGGGAAACGCGAGACAGAACAAGACGGCGCCGCGCGTCCAGGCTTCTCCTTTGTAGAACGGCAGAGCGATGACGAGTAAGGCAAGCCCGGCGATGAACGAAAACACCGCCCACAGCGGAAACAAAAATCCGATCGACCAGGGCACAATGCGAATCACGGCCGCGTTGGTGGCGCCTTCAGGTGTGCCTTGCGCTTCGAGTTTGGCGATGCGCGCCATTTGATTCGTGACGATGGGATTGAGCGTCGAATCCACAATCAAGGGGACTGCCGTAGTCATCAAGATGCCAGCGATCACCACCAGCACAGTAACGGACAAGCGAATTTGTTTAGACGTGTCGGGTGACATTTGACCTGCTCCTTTTTTTGAATTACCATTGGCTCAATGTATAGTTGGCTTGAACCTCCTTTTTACAAAACGCGTGTGTTTTGCACGACCAGTTTATAATGCCATCCCAAAACATGCCTTGATATTTATCAAGTTCTAGGAGAATGTGATGGATGATTTAGCGTCGCGTTTGCGACAGACAGAAGTGTTCGGTAAATTACCGGAAGCGGCGCGTGGTGAACTGACGAAATTGGCGACGCGGCGCGAGTTGGCGGTCAATGACTTTTTGTGCCATCAAGGGTACGAGTGGTACGAAGTGGTCTTTGTCAGTGCGGGGCGATTGCGCTGGACGATGCTTTCTGCCGGCGGGCAAGAGTACACGCTCTACATGCTGGAACCAGGTGCGGTCTTTTTAGGGCACTCGATTTTCGATGACCAACCGATGCCGGCGTCGCTTGCCGCGCTCAAGCCCGCCCAAGTTTTTGTGTGGCATCGCGATGTGATTTTGCCGGTGCTGTATCGCTATCCCGAAGCGTTGTGGGAGACAAACAAGTCGCTGGTGCGAACGATGCGCCGCGCGCGCGAAATTATTTACGGCTTGGCGTTTCATCCAGTTGCCGGGCGGCTCGCCAAATTATTGCTCGACCAGTTGAACAAGGACACAACCACAATCGAGCGCGATCTAGGGCTGGGCGAAATTGCGACGATGGTTGCCTCGACGCCCGAGGTCGTGTGCCGCATTCTGCACCAGTTCCGCGATGAAGGCGTGCTCGAGATCACGCGTACGCGCATCACGCTCAACAATCGCGACGCCTTGGAACGCATCGTCAAATTGGCGTAGCGACAAACATCAAGCGACCAGGTTTCGCGCAGAAACCTGGTCGCTTGATTTATATGCCCAGCGCAATGAGCGCCATCGAACCCAGCATATACACCGACGCGTATTTGAACAGCCCAAAATTCAATCGTTCGGTTGGGCGCGCGATGAGCATGATGGCGAAAAGTAGCAAGCCGATGCTCAACACGGCGAGCAGTCGCAAATAACCCCAGGTCATTCCGATGCCTATGGCGGCGAGCGTCATGCCGATTGCCGCGCCGATGGATGACAATGCAATGATAACGCGCGTCGCGCGCACGCCGTACACGGAGGGGAACGTCGGAATCTGAGCGCGCGCGTAATCATCCGCGTAGCGAATACTGAACGTCATAATGTGTGTTGGAATCCAGAAAAGCACTGCGAGCGCAAGCAAAATTCCGACCGGCTCAATTGTGCCCACGCCGAGCGTGCGTCCGGCAAGCGCAGGCATTCCGCCGGACAAGCCACCGAGAATAATCGAGTACGGTGTGCGACGTTTGAGCCACATTGTGTACACCACGACATCAAAAAATAATCCCGCGAACACGATGGCACCGTACAGCGGATCCAGTGCGATTGCCCAGCCGACGCCGAGCCCGGATAAACCGAGACCTAGGATCAACGCTTCGCGCACGGACACGCGCCCGGTCGCGAGCGGACGATGATGCGTGCGTTTCATCTTGGCGTCAATGTCGCGGTCCCAGATCATATTCAACACAGTGCTCCCGCTGATTGCGAGAAGCAAGCTCGCGGTGAGCGCGATCAGGATGTCTTGCGTGGTCATGGGACAGCGCGCGCTCAAATACCCGGCGATGCCGGTGATGAGGAGCAAGCCGGTCTGCAAACTTTTGATAAGCGTCCAGTACGCGTGCAGGCGCGCGTGCAATTCAGTTCGCGCCGTTTGAAATGGATTGGCTAACGCCGTCATACTCGCCTCCGCGTAAATAAAAAATCGCCTGGGCTGTGTTGGTGGTACGATACCACAGCCCAGGCGATTCGTCTTTATCAAAAGTTAACTTGGTCGCGGCAACCAACGCGGCACGCTTTTCTTGTACGCGCGATACGTTTCACCGTACCGTTTTTCGAGACGCGGCTCTTCGATGAACACGACAAACAAGTGATAGGCGGGCGCGACAATCAGTGCGAGCGTCAGCACGCCAGCAGAGCCGTGAATGAGCGCGATGCTCCACAAAATCGCGTTGCCGCCGAGGTAAAGCGGATTGCGAACCCAACGATAAATGCCGTGCGCGACGAGCGCGTGTGGCGCATCGCCGGGAACGCCGGTGGCATTGCCAAAGCGCACGAACGAAAACTCGGCACTCACGATCAATACGAACGCGGCGAGTAGAATCAGCCAACCCAGCCATGCCAGATCACGCGTGAGTTGAAACGGCGCGTGCGTGTCGAGCCATGCGATCACCGGCGCGCCGAATGTAATCACTATCAACGCGCCGAGTATTGTGCCGCCGGCGACGCGCGCCAGCGAAAAAATTTTTGCGCGATTCATCGCCGAGCGTCATCGCGCGCAAAATCGTTCAACAGTTTGCGCGCGGACGACGACATTAAAAAGACGACGAGCGCGGTGCTCAACAAAGGCGCGGGCAGAAAAAGCGAAAAGCGTTTGACTTCGAGCATGTTGAGGATCCCAACAGGATAGCCGCCCCAACATTCGAGCAAGCCTGCGCCGATGCCGACGACGCGCGCCCAGGGTTTACGCGCAACGAGCGCAAAGATAAAAACTGCCCATGCCGCGCTTGCCCACCAATTGATCTGTTGCGCGAACAAGTAGAGAGCATTGACCGTTGCATCTTTGTCCAGCGTTTCGTGAAACTTGGCGATGGGCGCAACGCCGTCCATGAACGCAAGTGTGTACGCTATGCCTGCGACGAGCGCGAGCGTGACGATCCGCCAATCCGTTTTGCGAACGCTGAACAACGCGAGCCACAAAATCAAATTTGGCACAAAGATGATGAGCGTTGTCGGCGCTGTTTTCGCATCCATGGCGGGGACTGCCGGAAAAAAGCCGGCGAGAATGCTCAAAGTGCTGGCGATGATGCCGAGCATCCATGCCCAACGTTCTTTGGTCAAAAAGCCATAGAGCGCGAGCGTCCACAACGCGCCGGCGGTAATCGTGAGATAACCCAACACCGCGAACGTGTAGCGTACCGATTGTCCTTCATGCGCGCGATTGAGATTGATCATCGTCGTGATGAGCGGGTTGTAGATTTGTGTGAACAGGTAAAAGCCGATCATCCCGACGACTGCGCCGACCAGCGCGAGGATCGCGCCGAGTTTGTAATTGTCTTGCATATTGCGCCTCCGCGATTTTTTTCATCGGCAAGCATACCACCGAACGCGGCGCGTGTCTTTGATAAAAAGCAAAAGACCCGAAGGGTTTCTCAACTCCTTCGGGTCTTTTTGTTAGGTCGGATTTTTTTTCGTCCCAGCCATGCCGATGACGAAAACGCCTAGGGCGATGATGGCAATTACGATGACACACACAATGCCCAGCCAGCTATTCAATGGGGAGCTCGGTGAAGCTGGGGTTGCCGCTTGGGTGGGCGCGGGCGGCGCGGGCTTGAGCGAGCGAATGAATGCCGCCGCGTCCGCAATCTCTTGGTCGCTCAAGGGACCGCCGGACGATTTTGCCCACGCGGGCATACGTGTGCCGTTCACGCCGCGCGCAATCGTCGCGTCGAGAAATTTTTCCGGGTTCAAGACCGGAAAATCTTTTTGCAAAGTCGCCCCGATGCGTCCCTCGCCGCGTTCGCCGTGACACACTGCGCAGTTGGTGGCAAACACTTGCGCGCCACGCTTGGCGTCGCCTGCCGGAAAATTCGGCGCGGCAGTTGGCAGGGGCGCGCTCGTCGCGGTCGGACCGGCGGGTGCGGTTGGGGCAATCGGACCGCTGAACGTGCGCACGTACGTCACAATATCGTCAATCTCGGCCTCGCTCAGCGGACCGCCTTTGGTTTTTGACCACACTGGCATCGCGCTTCCTGGCACGCCGTTCGAGATGGTTTCTTTCAAAAAGGCATTCACGCGCAATGCCGGAAAATCTTTGGCTAACGTTGCGCCAATGCGTCCTTGTCCTTTATCGCCGTGACACACAACACAATTCTTGGCATACAGTTGTGCGCCGCGTGTGGCATCGCCGCCTTGCGCCGAAACCGTCACAATGCCGATCGTGGTCAGCATCAGCATCAATGCAAACCCGAACGCTCGGAATAACTTCATCGGAATGGCTCCTCGTGTAAAATTGGCGCAACTATACCACAAACCTAATTTTTCTTCAATCGGTCACGCTGATTTTAGCGCGGCATGAATCCGAGTTGACTTTTGATTCGTTTGCCATATCATTCGCGGTGTGACTTGATCCGGCATCCAGGAGTCGAACTTGATGAATCTGTTTACGCAAGCGCATCGTCGTTTTAATCCGCTGACCAGCGAGTGGGTGTTGGTGTCGCCGCATCGCACGCAACGTCCCTGGCTCGGTCAGGTCGAAACCCCTGTGCCGGACACGCGCCCGATGCACGATCCAGGTTGTTATCTGTGTCCCGGCAACGAACGCGCCGGGCACAAACGTAATCCGGCGTACGCTGGCGTGTTTGTGTTCGACAATGATTTTGCCGCGCTCTTGCCCGATGTGACTGAATCGGAAAATTCAGCAAGCTCTGCCGCGAGCTTGTTGCGCGCGGAGCACGAACGCGGCATTTGCCGGGTAATTTGTTTTTCGCCGCGCCACGACTGGACGTTACCACAAATGCCACGCGCAGATATTTGCCGAGTTGTGGAGACCTGGATCGCGCAAACGCGCGACCTGGGCGCGCTCGACTGGGTGAATTATGTGTTGGTGTTTGAGAACAAGGGCGCGATGATGGGCGCGAGCAACCCGCATCCGCATGGTCAGGTGTGGGCGAGCGAGCATCTGCCCACTGAGCCGGCCAAAGAACTGCGCGCGCAAACTGACTATTTGAGTACGCGCGGCAGTTGCTTGCTCTGCGATTATCTTGCGCTCGAATTAGGGCAGGGCGAACGCGTTGTGATGGAGAACGAACATTTTGTGGTGGTGGTTCCTTTTTGGGCAGTGTGGCCGTTTGAGACGATGCTCTTGTCGCGCCGTCACCTGGGTTCGTTCACCGACCTGAATGCTGACGAGTGCGATGCGCTCGCGGACATGATTCATCGGTTGACTGCGCTGTATGATCGCTTGTTCAACTGTTCATTTCCGTACTCGATGGGTTTTCATCAAGCGCCGACGGATGCGCTCGCGCACACCGAAACGCATTTCCACGCGCATTATTATCCGCCGTTACTGCGTAGCGCGACGATTCGTAAATTTATGGTGGGGTACGAAATGTTGGGCAATCCTCAGCGCGACATTACGCCGGAAATCGCCGCAACACGTTTGCGCGAAATTGGGCAACCGTAGCCAGTCAGAGTCCATTAGGAATAAATTGATGCTTACTCCTGAAATCATCCGCGACGAATTCGCGAAAATATTTTCTGTCATGCCGACCTTGATCGCGCACGCGCCAGGGCGCGTCAACTTGATTGGTGAGCACACGGATTACAACGATGGCTTTGTCCTGCCCATCGCGATTGATCGCGCGGTGTGGATGGCGGCGCGTCCACGCTCGGATCGCACCTTGCGCATCAGCGCACGCGATTTTGGCAATGCCGTGTCCGAGTTTGCGCTCGATGCGCCGGTTCAACCGGACACCACGCAGACCTGGAGTAATTATGTGCGTGGTGTGGCGTGGGCGTTGCAAAAGCGCGGCATTGTCTTGTTCGGTGCGGATGTGGTTTTGCAAGGCGATGTGCCGCTCGGTTCTGGGTTGTCTTCCTCCGCCGCGCTCGAAGTTTGCACTGCCACCCTGTTGACTGCGTTGGCGCAAATCGAAATCAGTTCAGTCGAAATCGCACGCTTGTGTCAGCAAGCGGAAAATGATTTTGTCGGCGTGAAATGTGGCATCATGGATCAGTTTGCGTCAGCGCTGGCACAGCAAGACCATGCGCTCTTGGTGGATTGTCGCGATCTCGCGTATCGCAACGTGGCTTTGCCGAGTGGCGCAACATTTGTAGTGTGCGACACGCTCAAGCGTCGTGGCTTGGTGGATTCCGAGTACAACACGCGCCGCGCCGAGTGCGTGCAAGCCGCGCAAGCGTTTGGCGTTCAGGCGTTACGCGAGGTGAGTCTCGCAGAATTTGCACAACGTGAAAAAGAATTGCCGCGCGTCGTCGCTCAACGCGCGCGACATGTCATCACGGAAAACGCGCGCGTGCTTGCCGCTGTGTCTGCCGCCGAGTTGAATGACCTTGCGACATTCGGCGCGCTGATGAACGAATCGCACACGAGTCTACGGGACGCTTACCAGGTTAGTTGCGCCGAGTTGGATACGCTGGTTGAGATTGCGCGTGCGCAACCAGGTTGCTTGGGCGCGCGTTTGACTGGCGCGGGCTTTGGTGGTTGCACCGTCAACCTGGTTTTGAACGATGCGGTGAATGTGTTTGTTGTGAACGTCGCACGCGAGTATCAGGCGCGCACTGGGTTGATGCCGCCAATTTATCCGTGCCGAGCGGTGCGCGGGGCGACCTGCACCCAACTGAACTTTTGACATTCCTCGCGCACGCGAGTACAATCGCGTCACCTCAGTTCGCGTACGTCAATCCTTGCTCCACGGAGAAACGCCATGCTCGCCAAAGTAACCTCTTGCGCGGTGATTGGACTTGATGGCGCACTCGTTGATGTCGAAGTCTACATTTCCACCGGTCAACCTGGGTTGACGATTGTCGGTCTCCCCGATGCAGCGGTGCAGGAATCGCGCGAGCGTGTGCGTGCCGCGAT
>CAZPIR010000129.1:0-9050 GCA_964586085.1 uncultured Anaerolineaceae bacterium
GGTGGGCATGGGTGTTCTGCCTTTGCAATTCAAGTCCGGCGAAAATGCGGCGACGTTCGGTTTGACCGGACGCGAGGTCATCAGTGTCCTGGGAGTTTCCAACGACATCAAGCCGCGTCAAGAAGTGCGCATCGAAGCCAAACGCGAAGATGGTTCGACCATCACGTTCAATGTGATTGCGCGGCTTGATACGCCGGTCGAGGTCGAGTATTACAAGAACGGCGGCATCCTGCAAACAGTTTTGCGCGGTTTGCTCAAGAGCAAGCCGGCGAAAAAACAAACTAAGCCGGCGAAAAAGGTCGCGAAAAAAGTTGTGGCAAAAGCGGTGAAAAAGCCGGTGAAAAAAGTGGCGGCGAAAAAATCGGTCAAGAAAGCAGTCAAGAAAGTAGTCAAGCCGGCGAAACGTGTTGTGAAATCTAAACGCAAGTAAAATCAAGACCTGGAAGGTGAAACCTTCCAGGTCTTGTCTTGTCAACTCGTGCGAACGAGGAGTTATTTTTACCTTGGCATCCGACTGACAATCAGAATGACAAACAGCAACAAGAGCAATCCTGCCGCAAGCCCAATCAGCAAGCGGTTACGAAATGGCGAGGGCGCTGGCTCAGCCGGTGGCGCGGGCTTGGCAACACGCGGGAACGATGCCGATGCTGAGGTCGCAAACACGTGTGCCTGCGCGCGCGCGCGTTCGCGCAACTTGCGAATGCGCAACCACCACACGGCATCTTTGGCGGCTTCGCTTTTTGGATTGAGCGCGAGCGCCTGTTCCATACATTGCAGGGCTTCGTCCACTTCGACGGCAACACTGCCGCGCCAGAACCACGCGAGTTCATTGTGCGGATCCAGGTCGGTTGCGTTCTTGAGCAATTCGTACGCGCGTTCATTGTCACCTTCGTGCAGAGCGCGTTGCGCTTCCTCAACCCATTGCGCCGCGCGTTGCGTCGCCGAACGCGATGCCGGCGCGGCGGATTGTCGCGTCTGTGCCCAGCGCAAACCGGCGAGCGCGCGTGCGTTGTGCGGATTCAGTTTGAGCGTTTGATTCAAACAACTAATCGTTTCATTCAAATCTTCGGTGACGCCGCCGCGCCAAATCCATGCCTGCTCGTTCGAGCCATCGAGTTGCGTTGCGCGGACGAGTAAACGGTATGCCCAGCCGCGTTGGCCGGCTTCGCCGAGCGCGCGACCGAGCGTGACGAACGATGCGGCAAGCGAGGGATTTTCGATTTGCGCCTGCATCGAGTTTTTGATTTTTTCTTCGACGAGGGCATCGAGTTCCGTGCGCGCTTCCTTGTTGTCCGGCACGAGCGCAAGCGTATAACCCCAACTCACAATCGCTTCGTCGGCGTTGGGTGTGGCGGACGCATAGCCGACCCAGCCCCGCACATCATTCGGGTTGAGTTCGATGACGCGCGCATACAATGCCGCCGCGCGCGCCTTGTCGCCGCCGTTGTACGCTTTTTTCGCGTGGCGTAAAATCGTTTCCAAATCTTCCCAGGGATGAATGACCGGGGGCACCGAGTCCATGGGCAATGCGCTGGCTTGACTGCTCACGTTTCTTGTTCCGTTTTTGAAAAATTCAATTTGCCTTTGGCATACACGCGCATCAACGCGTCCACCACATCGGGATCAAACTGGGTTCCACGATTGCGTCGAATTTCGTCGAGCGCGGTTTCGATGGCGAGTCCTTGGCGATACGGTCGGTTCGAGGTCATGGCATCGAACGTGTCCACGACGGCGAGCAGACGACCTTCCATTGGAATTTCCTTGCCCGCCAAGCCGAATGGATAACCTTTGCCATCGTAACGTTCCTGATGATACAACACGTACGGCAACATGGGTCGCAATGCGGCAACGCCTTCGAGCATTTGCGCGCCGACGATAGGATGCTGTTTCATTTCGGCATACTCGTCGTCGGTCAAGCCGCCGGGCTTGCGTAAAATCAAATCGCGAATGCCGATCTTGCCAATATCGTGCAAGAGCGCGCCGCCTTCGAGGGTATCCAACTGGTCTTGCGACCAACCCAGTTCGCGCGCGGTTTCGAGTGCAATGTCGGTGACGCGGCTCGTGTGACCGGCGGTGTACGGGTCGCGCGCTTCGACCGCGTTGGCGATGATGCGGACCACATCGTTGAACGAACGACGCAGTTCCGTGTATAGCCGCGCATTCTCCAACGCAATCGTGCCCTGGATCGCGAACGAGGAAAGCAGTTCGCTGTCGTCCTGCCCAAACGGCGTGCCGTCGAGTTTGTTCATGACCTCGATGACACCCAGGATGGTGGACTTGTTTTTGAGCGGCACGCAGAGCAAACGTTGCGTCATACGTTGCGTGCTGGCATCCACATCGTTGTAATGACGCGGGTCGGCTTTGGCGTCGTTGACGATGAGCGGCTTGCCTTCTTGCATCACCGTGCCGACAATGCCTGCGCCCGGCGGCAGTTTTGTGCCGACGAGTTGACCGCTCGCCGGTCCAATCGCCACGCGAAACACCAACCCGCCGGTTTCCTGGTCAGCCAGCAAGAGCGAGCCGGCTTCGCATTGCAACAGCTCAACGGCTTTTTCGATGATCGAGTGAAGCACCGAATCAATTTCGAGCGTGGCGATCAAGCTGTTGCTAATCTCGCCCAGGTTCTCTAATTGCAAGGCGCGACGTTGCAAACGATGATACGTGCGCGCATTGTGCAGGGCGACACTTGCTTGCGTACTGAGCGCTTCGATGACGCGCAGTTCGCCGTGCGAGAACCAGGTAGACTCGACGCCCCGATTGATGCACAACACGCCGAGTACGGTGGACGTATGCGCGGTGATGAGTGGTGTGCAAATGGACGAGCCGACACTGTTGGGTTTGGGAAAAGCGTTGGGATATTCGTCGGCTTGAAGCGCGCCGAGCAAAAGCAAGGGTTGTTTTTTTTCGGCGACCCAGCCCGCCACACCTTGACCGATGCGGATGCGTGTTTGCAAAATGACGGACTCGGGCAAGTCGCGCGCGGCGACAATGTGCAGGTCGTTCGTGTACTCGTCCACCAGCAACAACGACGCGCCATCGGCTTGACCGATCCGAATCGCCGTGTCCACAATTGCGTCGGCAAGCGCGCGCCAATCCAGGATGCTGTTGAGTTGCGCGCCGGCGGCATATAACGAGGCGAGTTCGGCGTAGCGACGTTGCAGTTCTTCCATCGCGTCGCGCGTGGAAACTGTTTCCGGCGCGGTGAGCGGTTCGGGCAGGTCCGCGAACAGTGAATTGCCAAAACGATCCACAAACGCCGGAGTACTCATAGTTGCAACGCACTCACACGTAAACGATTTGATTGGTGCCGCCACGCCGTGCCGCGTGTTGCGCTTCTTGCGCGATGGCGAGCAAATCGAAAATGGACGAGCATCCTTCGCGCGGGTACGCGCAAACGCCGAGCGAAGCGGTGACGCGAACCTGGTTGCGCGCGTGGGTAATTTGCAAGTTGGCGAGTCCGTTGCGTAAACGATCCGCCACATGGCGCGCATCGCCGCCGGTCGTCATCAGCAGTAACACGGCAAAGGCATCATCTTCGTAGCGACACAACAAGTCAATCGAACGGATGGCGCTTCGACAAGTTTGCGCGGCAAGTTTGAGCGCCTGTTCTGCCGTGTTCGGTCCATTGAGCGAACGAATTTCCGGCAAGTTATCCAGGTGAACATAGAGCGCGGTGATGGGTTGATTGTAACGCCACGCGCGGCGAAATTCGCGGTCGGCTAAATCCAAGAACGGCGCGCGCTTGAGCGTTTCGGTGATCGCATCGGTTGGCAGTTGTTGTTCGTATTCGCCGGTGAGTCGTTCGATTTCGACTGCCACGCCGCCAAACGCGGCGAACACTTCAAACCAATGTAGTTGTTCGGACGCAAGCGGATCATGCGTCAACGGGTACGCGAGCAAAACGCCGAGCACCTGGTCGCGCGCGAGCAGGGGCGTGCCAATGACCTGAGCATGATTGCGCGCCGGGTCGGTTTCGACGAGTGTGTGACGCGCATTGATGACGCGCAACACAAACATATCATCCGATGTGGCGTACGCATCCTGGGTTGAATGACCGGGTGCGCGCGCGCCCAACACGCGATACATGCGCTGGCGATCTCCTTCGACAAGCACGAGTGCGGCGTGGTCGGTGCTCATAATTTGCGCGGTGGCTTGCAAAAGCAGGTCGAGCGTTTCGGTCAAGGGTGTGACGTTGCGAGTTGTGTCGGTGAGCAGACGCAAGAGCGTCAACGCATTGCGGTGAATTGCGTCTGGGCTGGGCGATTGAGAAACCGGCACAGAATTTTGTTCCATCTCGTTCAATACATCGGGTTTGCGCCGCGAGTGAATGGCTTGGTTGAGCGTTTCGCTCAAGGCGTTCCAATCGGTAATCGGCGCGTTGAGGGTGGCGAAGGCTTCTTCGTTGCCGGTGGGGGTGATGTCGTTGCCTTGATTCGAGCGGAGGAAAATGATCGGCACATCGGGATCGCGTTTTTTGATTTCAAGAAACACTTGGACGGCATCTACGAGGCGAAGCGAGAGACCCAACACAACCAGATCGTACGCGTCCTGCATAAAACGGTCGAGCGCTTCGGAGCCATCGTGCGCGATGGTCACACTAAAATGGCGTTCTTGCAAAGCGCGACGCGCGGTCACGCAAAGCAACGCGTCCGAATCGGCGAATAAAACATGCGGCGACAAGGTGGATTCCATTGCAGAGCGATTATACATCAAAAGCCGGTTGTTGACAATCAAAAACGAATGCTTTATGATTTCGGCATAGCCAGTCTCGATTATACCAACATCTCTACAGAGGAATTACGCAGGTAGTTTGATACGCAGAAAAAGAATGGGGAAAGTTGAACGAGGGTCCTAACCAAAAGGTTTGCTCGTTCGACAAGTCCTGATGGGCAGGGTCCATTTGGACATGAGCGCAACTTTTCTCACCGAACGAGCAACTAGATTATAACCCTCAGGAAAAAATTGTCAATGCCAATCGAACCGAATGTTCTCGACGTAAAAGAAAACACGCGCGTCACGAACGCGTTCTTGCTGGGTTGGGCGATTTCGGAAATGCTGGGGCATCTGCGCAAAGGCGCGCGTCCCACACCGGCGCGCGCGTCCGGCACGGTGGATTATGCGCCGCGTCTCGATGCGTCGGACGGGCAGATTGGGCGCGCGCCCGATGAGTTTGTGTTTGCCGCGCAACGCATCGCGCAATTTTATCTGGCGCTCGGTTTTGAAACGCCAGACAAGGCGAGTGACTTGACCAAGTCGGTCAACGCGCTCGCGCAGAAAACGCGCAACTGGGTGGAGGGCAAGGAAGCGGCGTACTATAGCCAACGCGATTTGCGCGACCTGCTCGATGAATGGAGCAAGCAAGTGTGGGCGCGCCTCAACAGCGTGTCCACCGCGAGCGCGCAAGCCTTGACCGCCGGGTTGAGTTTGGCGGACACGTACTGGTACATGCGTTTACCCAAACAACGTCCGCGCAAAAACGTGGCGGAGGAAAGTTGGCAACGCCTGTTGTCCAAGTATCGTCTCGAAGTGGAACGCACCCGGCTCAAAGCGATTGAACACAACTTGCCGCGTTACGTCGCGCCGATTCTGCGCTGGCATTTGAAATGGTGGAGTGTTGGCACCGAGTTGGTCTATGTTCAAGGTCAACTGACACGCGATAGCAAGAGTAAAAAATCACCCGACCTGACTGAGCATGACGAAGGACAATTACAACAGGCGCTTGAACGTCAGGCGCAAAACTGGGACGTACTCTTGTTCGGCTTGCGCGACCCGCAAACTTTTTTGCGCGCCTGGGATTTGCGCGCGATTGCCTTGGCGCGGCGCGTGGGCTTGTTTGTGGTTTTGCTTGCGACGATGTTGGTGGCGATTGCCGTCACCGGGTTTGCGGCGATGGCGATCCCGGGTCCCAAGTTGAACCTGGTCGAGTGGTTGTCGGTGATCAATGTGTTGTGGACGGCGGTGCTCGCGATTCCGGTACCATTGATCGTGCGCCAGTTGTTCAATGCAACGCGCGGCGTGCAACTCTGGCTCGATGAAACACTGACGGTGTGGTTGATTGCGCGGCGTTCGTACATTCCGTGGAATCGTTTTATGCGTGAGCGCAAAGCGGCAGAGTGAAAGTGGTTCGTGTAGACAAAGGGGGTCTAAAAACGCATCCACGCGAGGTAGGTAGGTTGTAGGTAGGTACCAGGTAGGTACCCCGTAGGTTCTTGGGGGTGTTTTTGGACAGTGCTATACGCAAAAACGGGGATGCGAAATGGTTGGTTGAAAAAATACGGGGCGAGTCATTGACTCGCCCCGATTTTGTTTGACTAGCGCCCCAGTAATTTTCGCAACCATATTCCCAGGTCGAACGAGGATTTCGCCTCGAACGTGGAAAGGGTGACGGCGGTGGGTGTGTTCCCGGGGTTGCCCGTCGCCAACGTCCAGCGGCTCAGGTCGGTAACGCCGGAAATTTCCGCGCATCGAGTGGGCGTGGTACCGGAAAATGTGGGGACGCCGCCGACCTGCGACCACGCGCCGCCGCTGTACCGCCAGAATCGCAAATCGCCTTCGGTCAGCCCGCGCAGTTCGGCTGTCGAGTAGCACAACTTGACGGTCAAGTTCAAGCCGGTGTTGGTCGGCGCGGCAATGTCCCACATCACGCTCAACGCGCTCGCGGGTTGCGAGACCCAGGTCGTAATTTTGGTGACGGTGGTCGAACCTGGATTTGTGCCGGCGTACTGGATGCCGGCGCGCGCGGGACCATACGTCCGCATCGTTGTGCCGGGCGCGAGCGTCGCATAGTTGCGGTCGCTCATCTGCATTTCGTACGCGCCGCTATCGCACTGCAAATCGGCGCGTGCTTGCCCGCGTTGGTCGGTGCCAGGACAATATGTTGGATTGCCAGCATCCATTGCCGCCGAATTGGCGTTGAGCGGAACCGTCTGCGCCTTGCCGCCATAATTACCCAGCGCGCCGAGCGCAATAGACGACGAGTTGGTAAAACTCGAACCGCACGTGCCATCGTCCGCTAGGTTGTTTGTGCCGGTGATGTTGGCAATGTTGCCGTCACAGTGAGCGCCAGTGCCGTTGGCGATGATGCTATTCCGGATGATCACCGATGCGCCACCCGAATAGGAGTTATAAATGCCGCTGTAAGCGGGACTAACCGCGATGGAACGGTTGCCGGTAAGGGTGCTGTTGGTCATGGTGATCGTGCCATAGTTAAAGAGCGCGGCTTCACCGCCGGTCACGGTGTTGCCGGATAATGTGCTATTCGTCAGCGTCGCGGCGCCGTAATTCATCAGGACACTGCCGCCACTATTGTTGTTGGTATTGCCGGAAAAAGTGGTGCCCGTGATATTCAGCGTGCCGTTCGTATCGTTGTAAATTGCGCCGCCACTGCCAAACTCGGTCACATTGTTGGAAAAGGTTACGTCGGTTGCATTCACCGTGCCATTGTTGTTATAGATCGCGGCGCCCAAGCCACTCGTTAAATGTCCTGCCGTGACGGTGATTTGGTTCAGCGTGAGCGCGATGCCGCTGTTGACCATGAACACGCGCTTGGCATTGTTGCCGCTGAGGGTGACGTTTTGCCCGGTACCGTCAATCGTCGTGTGGCTGGCAATCGTGATGGTGTTTGCCAACGTAATCGTGCCACTGCACGAAAATGTGACCGTGCCGCCGCCAGTCAGCGCCGTGAGCAGATGCGCTTCATCGCACACGCTCACGGTGCCTCCCGCGTGTGCGATGGGTGCGGCGAGTAATTGCGAACCCAAGAATAACAAGAATGCGGAAACCATCATCAGACGACCCAAGCGATTGCTGAAAAGAGGTGCGGAGGACAACATTACTTTTTTTCTCCTGTGCGAAATGATTTGCAAAATAAAAGAGCGCGAGAAATAGTTTTCTCGCGCCCATCGTGACGACGATAGAATACATTGTATCGTGTTTGCTGACTCGATTATACAATTCAATGTGTGGTCGAGTAAATAGGAAATATGCCAACTCGCCGAGTCTTGAACTTTTTGGGAGTTGGTTGTTATCGTCCCAGCAATTTTCTAAACCACGCGCCCAAGTCGAACCCAGGTTTCGCGCTGAACGACGAGAGCGTGACGGCGGTGGGTGCGTTCCCTGGACTGCCCGTCGCCAACGTCCAGCGGCTCAGGTCGGTGACGCCGGAAATTTCCGCGCAACGATTCGGCGATGCGCCGGAAAATGTCGGCACGCCGCCGACTTGCGACCACGCGCCGCCGCTGTACCGCCAAAAGCGCAAGTTGCTCTCGGTCAGTCCGCGCAGTTCGGCGTCCGAGTAACATAGTTTGAGTGTGAGGTTCAAGCCGGTGTTGGTCGGTGCGGCAATGTCCCACAGCACGCTCAACGCGCTCATTGATTGTATTGCCCAGGTGGTGATTTTGGTGACGGTGGTCGTCCCAGGATTCGCGCCGGTGTACTGGATGCCCGCGCGCGCCGGACCATACGTTCGCATGGTCGTCCCCGGATTGAGCGTGGCATAGTTGCGGTCGCTCATCTGCATTTCGTACGCGCCACTGTCGCATTGCAAATCGTTGCGCGCTTGTCCGCGCTGATCCAATCCGCCCGCGCCATAGTTGGGCGAGCCGACTGCCGCCGCGCAGGTCGTGGCGTTGCCGGCATCAATTGCCGGGCTGTTGGCGTTGAGTGGAAAATACGCGGGACTGCCGGTGAGCGTGCCGAGTTGGGGATTGGTGTTGGGGAACGATCCATTCGCGGCGCTAAACCCACACGCGGCGCCATTTTCGAAATTGCCGCCACCGTCGGTAATTGAGCCGTAACAAGCATGACCAGAGGTATCAACTTGGATGAGGGTGTTTTTGAGGGTTGCGGTGGACGGACTGTCAATGTTAATGCCCCTCGCAGCTGTGCTATTTTTCACCGAGAAGGTGCTATTGGTCACGTTTACTGTACTGCCGAATCCAAACAAATCCTGATTTAGAATCCCGTAAGTATTCTCTGCAAAGGTGCTATTGGTCACGTTCAACGTGCCTATGTTAAAAATTCCGCCGCTGCTAAAACCGTATATTGCACTG
>CAZPIR010000130.1:0-9037 GCA_964586085.1 uncultured Anaerolineaceae bacterium
GTTCTGCACGGTGGATGGCAACGCGCTCAAGATGGATTTGTATTTTCCAACACGTCCACTTGCGGCACGCGCGCCGGTCGTTGTCAACATTCACGGCGGTTCGTGGCGCGGCGGCGACAAGGCACAAAGCGAAAACCAACCCGAAATCGAAGATCTGGCGCAACGCGGATTCCTTGTCGCCTCGGTCAATTATCGCTTGGCGCCGACGTATAAATTTCCGGCGCAAATCGAAGATGTGAAATGCGCCGTACGATTTTTGCGCGCAAACGCGAGCAAGTACCGACTCAATCCCGACCACATCGGCGCGCTCGGTTGTAGCGCGGGCGGGCACCTTGCCGCGTTACTCGGCGTAACGAAACTGCAAGATGGTTTGGAAGGCACGGGCGGTTTTGAAAATCAATCGAGTCGCGTGCAAGCCGTCGTCGCTTTTTCCGCGCAACTCGATTTGACGTTGGTGGATTTCAAAAAGCCGGAACGCGCCGAGACGATGTTTCGCGTTTTCGGCGCGACGACGACGAGCATCTCTTTGCTCGCACGCGCCAGCCCAATCACCTACGTCGCCAAGAACGATCCGCCTTTTTTGATTTTTCAAGCCGATAACGATTCGTTCATCGCTTTCGCCCAAGTCTCCCGCTTTTACGAAAAATTACGGGGCGCGAACGTCCCGGCAACGCTTGTTGTGGCGCGCAACTCGATGCACTGTTTGCCCCCCAGCGAGCAAATGTTTCCGAGCCGCGAACAAATCACCAAAATGACCGGCGAATTTTTCGAACATACCTTGAACAAATGAAACTTTTTGACCACTCGTGCGTGATATAAAAAGAATTTTGTCCAACCCTATGGCTTCTGAACAAGAACTGCTCGTCCAATTCAAACAAGGGGATGCCAACGCTTTCCGCGCGCTCGTCGAACAGTACACCCCGCCAATTTACAACCTGGCTCTGCGTTTACTGCGCGACTCGATGGAAGCCGAGAACCTGACCCAAGATACGTTTCTGCGCGTGCTTAACGCGCGTGAACGCATTCGTGCGGATTTGCCGTTCAAACCGTACGTCTTTCGCATCGCCGTCAATGCTTGCCGTGACCGCGCGCGCAAACATCAACCCGTGTTGTTCACCGACCTGGCACGCGCCGAAGAGATGCCGGACGATGAGCTGTTTAGCGACCACAGCGCGCCGCTCGAAGACTCACTCGCCGAGCAGGAATTGCACACACGCTTGTTTAACGCCGTCGAAACATTGCCGCACCATTATCAAGTTGTCATCACCTTGCGCTACACCGAAGAGTTGTCGTACGAAGAAATTGCCGCGACGTTGGACTTGCCGTTGAACACCGTGCGCACCCACCTGCGTCGCGCCAAAAAATTATTGCGCGCCAAACTCGGCGCGCGCGATTGAAATTGACCCGCGAGATGAACATGTCAGAACTCCATCTTTCGCCTGCCGTCATCGAACAATACGTCGAACAAACCTTGAACGCAACCACACAAGCGGACGCCACGCGTCATCTCGAAACATGCACGCTCTGCCGTGCGCAAATCGCCGCCACGCAAAAAATCGAAACGTCACTGCGCGCCCTACCACGCGCCACGCCGCCACGTGAACTAGCCACACTCATCACCACCGCCGTCGAGTATCGCACAACACAAGACGCGGCACGGCGCGCGCGCGCACCCTTTATCGCCGCGGCGACCTTGTTTTCGGCATTGCTCCTGCTCTGGTTCGGTTTTGCGATGATTGTCGCGCTCGAAGACAAGAATTCGATTGATTTCTTTTTCTGGCTCGCCAGTCATCCCGAAATCGTGCAAACCCATTTCTTTGAATCGCTCTCGGCACTACTCGAACTGTTGCCCATCGCGGAAATTTTTCTGACGCTGTTCGCTTTGTTCACGGTCGGCGTGTTGGCACAACAATGGTTCGACACACTTGAACCCCAACCGGTGTTTGCCGCAGACAAGCGTTAGCCCTTCTCATTTGCTTTTAATCAAACTATGCTATCAGTGAAAGTTGGCTAAAATGAAAAACGCAACGACGCGGCGCGGATTGCTAATTTTGGGTTCCGTCATTATACTGACACTGGTGTTTGGCGCGGGCTTTGTTGCCGGGCGATGGAGTATGCGGCTCACTCCCGCAATGGATCCCACCCGACTGATCACCGGCGGACACGGCGCAATCGGCATCATCCAAACGATTGACGATCCAATCATTACGCTCCAATCGCGCGATGGCTTGGTACAAGTGCGGGTGGAAAACAATACCCTGATCGAACGCGCCACACGCAAATCCATCGCGATGACTGATTTGCGCGTGGGTGATCGCGTGGCAATTGTGGGCACGCCAAATGCGGAAGGACAAATCGTTGCCAAGTTGATCAGTCAACTCGCGCCGAACCCGATGCGCACCCCGGGCGTCACTCGCACGCCGAACAGCACGAAATAATCGAACGAGGTTGTTTGATGAAGCGCGAAATGCTCATTGTTTTTATCACGGTCATCATCGTTGTCGCAATTGCCGGCGTGTTGAGTTGGCAAAAATTATCCGCGAACACGGCAATCGCCAGCGCGCGCGTGCAGATGGCAACCGTCGAGCGCGGCACAATTTCGGCGAGCGTGAGCGCGGCGGGCAACGTCGCGACGCCGGACGATGCGGTGATGGCGTTTCAAACTTCGGGGCGCGTCGCCAAGGTGAATGTGCAAATCGGCGATGCGGTGAAAAAAGGTCAGTTGTTGATGGAGCTGGATACGACCGACCTGGAACTCGCGCTCAAGACCGCGCGCGTCAACCTGGCAAGTTCGCAAGCCAGTCTCGAACAAACGAAAACCAATTTGCAATTTGCGCTTCGCAACGCCCAGTCCACGCTCGTCAGTTCGCAAGCGAACCTTGACGCCGCCAAAACCAAGAACACGCAGAACGCAAATCAAATTGTCATTGCGAAAACGCAACTCGACAAAGCCGGCATCGCATTGCAACAGGCGCAAGGCGCGTACAATCAAATCGCGTGGCGCGGCGATGTGGCGCTCACCAAGCAGGCGAGCGATTTACAACAAGCCACACTCGATTATCAATCCGCGCTCGCAAATTATAATTTAACGATTGCGACGATCAACGACGCCGCGCTTAAATCGGCGCAGACCCAGTTTGATAAAGATCAGGTCGCGCTCGAACAGGCGCAAAAAAATCTCGACACGCAAATCCGCACGGCGCAAGCCGCGGTAGACAAGGACCAGGTCGCGCTCGAACAGGCGCAACGCAACATGGACAAGGCGCGCATCTATGCGCCGTTCGATGGCGCGATTGCGGCGATCAACTTTAGCGTCGGCGACGCCGCCGGTACCGGCAATGCGATCACGGTGGTGGACACGAGTAGTTTGCAAATCAAGGTCACGGTCGCCGAAGTGGACATTCCAAAAATTCAGGCGAGTCAAACCGTCCAGGTCACGCTCGATGCGTTGCCGGGCAAAACGTACACCGCTCAGGTCGTCGCGGTGGGACCGGTCGGCACGATCACGCAAGGCGTCGTCAACTATCCGCTCATCGTCACGGTAAACAACAGCGACGGCGCAATTAAACCCGGTATGACCGCGAATCTCGCCATCTCGATTGAGAAACGCGAAAATGTTTTGCTCCTGCCGTCGCGCGCGGTGCGCACCCAAGGCACCCAACGCGTCGTCACAATTATGTACAAGGGGCAACAAATTCCAGTGCCGGTCACAACCGGCATGACCGGCGATCAATCCATCGAAATTACCGGCGGTTTACGTGAAGGCGACCAGGTGATGGTCCAACAAACGACCACGCGCACAACGGGTGGTGGCGGGTTGGGTATCCCTGGCGCGGGACCAGTTTTGATTCAGCGTTAAGCGGCGAGGTCAAGATGAATTTGCTCGAAAGTATTCGCATCGCCATTCGCAGTCTCACCGCGAACAAGATGCGCGCGATTCTCACGATGCTCGGCATCATCATCGGCGTGATGGCGGTGATTGCGATGATGTCCATCGGACGCGGCGCACAGGCGACGATCATCAACCAAATTCAAAGCATCGGCACGAATCTATTGTTCATTCGCCCGGGCGCAGTACGTCAAGAAGGCGTCGCGGCGGCACAAGGTTCAGCCGCCACACTCACACTCGAAGATGCCGATGCCCTCGTCGGCATTCCAGATGTGCTCGGCGTTGCGCCCGAAGTGCAGGGCGGCGTCCAGGTGGTGTACCTCGGCACGAACGCGAATGCGCGTTTGCTCGGCGTCACCCCCGAGTACGCCGACATTATGAATGTGACGCTTGCCTCCGGCGAATTTTTCACCAACGTCAACATTGCTTCGCGCTCGACCGTCGCGATCCTGGGCAGTCAACTGGCGACAACCTTGTTCAGCGACCTGGATCCCATCGGACAAATGATTCGCCTGAACAATCAAAATTTTCGCGTGATCGGCGTGCTCGCGCCACGCGGCGGCACCGGCTTTATGAACGTGGACATGCAAGTGCTTGTCCCGCTGACAACGGCAACCAGCCGCTTGACCGGGCGCGACCGTTTTCGCGGACAGAACAATGTCAACACGGTCAACGTGAAAATCACCGACCCGTCCGCCCAAGATGCCGTCGTGCAAGACATTAGCGCAATTCTGCGCGAACGCCATCGCGTTTTGTTCCAGGACGATTTTCAAATTCAAAGTCAGCAAGACATTTTGAACACGGCGAGTCAAATCACTGGCACGCTCACAATTTTTCTCGGCGGCATCGCGGCGATTTCACTGCTCGTCGGCGGCATCGGGATTATGAACATTATGCTCGTTTCGGTCACCGAACGCACGCGCGAAATCGGCATTCGCAAAGCGATTGGCGCGCGCCGCGCAGACATTCTGATCCAATTCCTCACCGAAGCCATCATCCTGAGCGTGTCCGGCGGCGTGATTGGCGTAATGTTCGGCGCGTTAATTGCGCGCATGATCTCCGGTATTTCGATGGGCACGAGTACACTCAACACGGTCGTAGACCTGGATTCGGTTTTGCTCGCCGTCGGTTTTTCGGTCGGCGTCGGTTTGTTCTTTGGCATTTACCCGGCGAATCGCGCGGCGAACTTGCATCCGATTGATGCGTTACGATACGAATAAAATGAAAACTAGACGTATGAGGACAAGATGAAACGTTTACATTGGCTTGCACTATTGCTCGTTATGCTTTTGGTCGGCACACTGTTTGTCGTGCCCACTATTTTTGCGGACAATCCTGGGTCGAGTCCATTCGAACCCTTGATGATTACCGGCGCGTCCACCAACCTTGCGCCACAATCGAGTTTGTGGTTTTACTTTGATTACACCGGCAATCGCTCGAAAATTCGCGCGCAACTGACAGATTACCAATCGGACAATGTGCGCATGGCAATCTATACGCCTTTGCAGGCGTACGACTGGGTGCAAGACCCGGGCGTGAAACCCATCGGCTGGGGCACCAAAGCGCCGCCCGACAACAACGACCTCAAAGTATACAAACAAAACTGGGAAGGCGCGTTCAGTGCCGCGGGACGTTATTATGTGGTCGTGTTCAACGACAATCCCCGTACCACCATTTCGTTTCGATTGACCGTCACCGGCGACAACGTGGCGCTGTTTCCAACTCCAACACCATCGCCTTATCCCACGCCGATTTTCAAAACGCCGGTTGCGCAAGGCACGGCAATCGGCAAATTTGTGTTTCAACAATGGGCTGGCGGACCAATCTACACAGTCAACGGCGATGGATCGGGATTGAAACAAATCATCGCGCAAGGTCTCGACCCGGCTTGGTCGCCGGATGCAAAACAAATCGCGTACGCTCGCTGGGGCGCGAATGGCGGCTTGCGCGTGGTCAATGCCGACAGGTCGGACGATCATGCCGTATTTGGATCGTATTTGCTCATCTCGCCGCGCTGGAGTCCCGACGGCAAAAAGATTGTGTTCTCGCAACAAAAAGGTGGACGTGCGGAAGCCACGCTGAGTTTCGGTCGCTCAACTTTTACCTTGCCCGCCGAACCATTTTGGAAACTGGGTCTCATCGAACTTGCCAAAGTGTTCAACGAAGACGATATCAAAACCGTCTTTACCGAGCCCGCCTGTTCGAATCATTGTTTCTCGCCCTCGTGGAGTCCGGTCGAAGAGCAACGCTATATCGGCTATACCGATGTGGGCGTGATGCGTACCGACACGGTAAGCAACACAGTCAAGGTCGTGTACGATGCCAACCCGCGCGTGCAAACCGCAACCCTCAGCCCAGACGGTAATCGCATCGCCTTGCAAATTTGGCGCAACGATCACTGGGAAATTGCCATCATGGTTTGGGACGGCACAAACATCACCGCACTCACCCAGCCCAACTTGCTCGAATTCAGACCCGTCAACAATGTTGCGCCCACATGGTCGCCCGATGGCAACTCGCTCATTTTCCTATCTGACCGGAATGAACGCTGGGAATTTTTCGTCATCAACATTGACGGCACTGGGTTACGCCAAGTGATGAAGAATGTGACCAACTCGGTCGGCATCGTGTACAATTTCTCGAACGAGCGGATGATTGACTGGACGCGATAAATCCTACTCCTCACCACGCACGTATGATTGTTTGAAAACAAAACCTGAGGAGGAACCGTGAATCGCACCACCCTATTGATCGTCTTAACCGTTATCGCGTTGAGCATCGCCGCTTGCGCTACGCCAACGCCGACTGCCGCGCCGCCGACCGTCGCACCCAAACCAACCGAAGCGCCCAAGCCGACTGTGGCGCCCACCGTTGCACCGACTGCCGCATCGAAACCGGCGGCTGAGCCAACGAGCGCGCTCATTCGGATCGTGATGAAAGAAGGACAAAGCGAAGCGCGCTTTCGCGTCCGCGAGCAACTCGCCGGCGTATCTCTACCGAACGATGCTGTCGGCGCAACCAAAAATATTTCCGGCACTTTGGTCACACGCGCCGATGGCACCATCACCAAAGAACAATCCAAGTTCCGCGTGGACCTGCGCACACTCAAAAGCGACCAAGACCGCCGCGACCAATTTTTGCGTCGCAACACACTCGAAAGCGACAAGTTCCCGTTCGCCGAGTTCGTGCCGATCCAGGTCAAGGGTCTGACTGTGCCAGTCAAGGATGGCGACCTAACCTTTCAATTGATTGGCGACCTGACCGTACGCGAAGTCACCAAATCGGTGACCTGGGACGTGACCGGCAAACTCAGCGGCAATCAAGGCACGGGCACGGCTAAAACGAGTTTCAACTTTGCCTACTTTAACCTTGCCAAGCCCAGTGTGCCGCTCGTACTTAGCATCGAGGACACCATCAAACTCGAACTCGACTTGGCGCTCGTCCGCGAATAAACTCGTTTGCGCGCGGCGCGGTTAATTCAACCGTGCCGCGCGCAAACGCAGAGAGTTCACCATGCGTAAACTCTCGCCCTCAACCAATTTACCTGCGCGCCACTCTTTGGGACGCTGGCGCGCGTTGATCGTGCGCGTGGTCATCGCCACCACGCTCGCCTGGCTCTTGGCGAACGTGCCGCTCCCACGCCTTGCGCCGCACATCTGGGTCGCGTACATCCAAATTCCCATCATTATTTTTTTATTGATCTGCTACATTGGCAAATTACTGATTGATACATTCTTCTATGCTCACCACTAATTTAAGGGAGAATTTATGCGCATCATTTTAATGAGTGTGTTCGTCGTCATCGCCGCGCTTGCCGGCGCCGGCACCGGTTATCTCTACGGCGTGGATCAAGGTCGCACCGAAGCACAAAACGTGCGCGCCGAATTTTTGACCACGCGCGCGGCAACTACTACGAATGCTCCAGCCGCAAACAACTCGCAACCCACCGGTCAGTCGGCACAACCAGGCCAAGGCGGGCAAGGACAACAAGGGCAACAACGCAATGTCAATCTCGCCAACGCGCGCGGCACGGTGGGGACGGTGAAAAGTGTGCAAGGCAACACGCTCCAGGTGACAACCCAGGATGGCAGTACGGTCAACGTGACAATGGACGCGCAAACGACAATTCAAAAACTCGCGCCCGCCGCAAACGCCGATTTGCAAACTGGGCAACGCGTGACGATCCAGGGCAACGTCGCAAACGGCGCCGTGACAGCACGCTTGATTGTCGTCGGCTTGGGACAATAAAACTAGCCATCAAAAAACCGTCTGATTGCTCAGACGGTTTTTACTTTGCTTCATTTCACTTTCATCGGCAGACCGGCGACCATAAACAGAACTTCATCCGCCTCGCGCGCGAGCCGTTGATTTGCCCAGCCAAGCAAATCCCGGTACGCCCGCGCAAGTTGGTTGTCGGGCACAATGCCCAAGCCAACTTCATTCGAAACAATCACGAGCGAAAAATTTCCGGCGCGATACGATTTAATCAACGATTCGATTTCTTGATTCACGCGCACTTGCTGTTCCTCGAACGTCGCATTCTCGCCAAGTGATAACATCGCGTTCGTCGCGAGAAGTGTGAGGCAATCGAGCAAGACAACATCGGCGTCCGCGTGTGCGAGCACATCGCCCACGCCAAGCGGCGCTTCAATCGTTTGCCAGTCCGATGGTCGTTCGGCGCGATGATGCGCGATCCGCGTCCGCATTTCGTCGTCACCGGCTTCCGCCGTCGCGAGATAGGCAACTCGCGCGCCGAGTTGCGGCGCAAGTTCGAGCGCGTAACGTGTCTTGCCACTGCGCGCGCCGCCGAGAATCAACATCATTCGTTTGCCCATCTCACAACCCCACGATGCGGTGCAATTGTTCCATGTCGAGCGATGCGCGAACCGTTTCGGCTAAACGATCGTACTCGCGTTCGCGAATGTCATTCATTTCATTTCCGCGTTCGTCTGCGCTCGTCCGCGTCCCAATCGAATTCAACCACGCATTTCGAAAATTCGCGTTGTCGAACAAACCATGCAAGTACGTGCCAAAATTTTTTCCGTCTGCGCTCACCGCGCCATCGAGTTCATCGCACGCCGAGTCGCCGCGTTGTGTGATACGCGCAACGGCATCGCCACCGATGGTCTTGCCCATGTGAATTTCATA
>CAZPIR010000131.1:0-9025 GCA_964586085.1 uncultured Anaerolineaceae bacterium
ACATAGACCACGTCGCCCGGCCCCAAGTCGTAGGCATCCAGCAGGGCAAACAGGCTGGCCATCGGCGCGCTCGGGGCCTTGCCGGTGTTCGCGTTATCGCCCGGAGCAGTGGTGAACACGTCGCCGTCGACGGACGCATCGTTCACGTTGCGCTTGTCGGCTTGCAATTTTGCAACTTGGTTGCGCGCGGCTTGCTCGGCAATTTGTTGCGTGTTGTAATCGAGCGAGGTGATGATGCTCAAGCCGCCGCGATACAGGGCGTCGGTGCCGTACTTGTCTTCGATTAGACGACGCACCAAGAATACAAAGTGAGGCGCGCGAATGTCTAATTGCTTTGGCGCAACGCGAATCTTGCTGTTCTTGGCGGCGAGCGTTTCTTCCTGCGTGATGTATCCTTGCAGGTACATTTGGTCGAGCACCAGGTTGCGCCGCTTGAGTGCTTCTTCCGGTTCGTCAATTGGATTGAGCGCGGGGTACTGGGGAATCGGCGCGAGTGCCGCGCACTCTGCCAAGTCCAGGTCTTGGACGTGCTTGCCAAAATATGCCTGCGCCGCCGCTTCGACGCCGTACGCTACGTTGCCGTAATAGTTGTCGTTGAGATACCAGGCGAGAATATCGTTTTTGCTATAGCGTTTGGAAATCTCAATCGAAAGAATAATCTCTTTGATCTTGCGATTGTAGGTTTGGAAACTGTACGGGTCGCGCACGAGTCGTTCGCTGGGCGGAATCAACACATTTTTGACGAGCTGTTGGGTGAGCGTGCTCGCGCCGTGGACTGGCTCGCCGCGCAGGGGTGAGACGGCGGCGCGACCCATGCCGTACCAATCATGCCCTGGGTTAGTCCAAAAATTCTTGTCTTCAATCGCGACGGTCGCGTTTTTCAAATTTGCCGGCATCCGGTCGAGCGGGACGACGGTGCGGTCGCCGCCGAGCGGGTCGAGAATTTCGTACAGCAAAACCGTGCCCGTGCGATCCAAGATGCGCGTGGTTTTGAAATTTTGCGAAGTTTGTTTGGCGATTTCGCCGGGAGCGGGAAGGTCTTGGGCGTAGAAATTGTAAACTGCGACGACGGACGCCGCACCTACGCCGATGGTTGTGAGCAGTAAACCGATGATCGCCGCGAGCGTGCCTAGGGTGAGCCGGGTGACGAGGGGACCGGCGCGATGTTGGTCGTGGCGCGCGCGTCGGCGACGCATATAAATCGAACGTGCAGACAAATTTTTTTCTCCTTGTCAGCGGTGCCGCGACAGTTTAGCAGAAAACGAACAATCGTGCAAACGGAATTTGGACTGGGTTTGTACCGGCTTGCATAGACTCGAATAATGACTTGTGCTAGAATAAGCCAACAAGGTCACTTTTACGATGCGTCAACCAATCTTGTCGCAAATTTGGTTTCTACCGGTAATCATCCTTTTGATTACCGGGTTTTGGTTTGTGATTTTCCCATTTCAGCCGCCCACCGCGTGGGATTTAATTGTCACCGAAACCGTGTTCTTGTTGGCAACGTTGATTGCCTGTGTGGCTGTCACGCGCTGGGGATTAAAGTTGATGCAACTTGGCGCGTGTCTGTTTGGCTTTGCCCGCCTCATCGAATTGATAGACGAGTTCACCCTTGAGCCGGAAATTTGGGATTCGTTCATCCCCACAATTTTTGAGTTAATCGGTTTGGCGATTGCGATAGTTGCCATTTTGCGGCTGGATCGCTTTCGTCGCGGGGAATTGGAGCAAGCCAAACGTCAAGAACAGGCGTTGCGTGAATCCGAAGCACAATTCCAAGACTTGTATGAAAACGCGGCAGACGCGATTTTTACGACTGACCAGCAAGGCAACTTTATTTCGTTCAATCGCATCGCCCTCGAATATTCCGGCTATGCACGCGATGAAATTCAGCATTTGAATTTAACCGATCTCCTTACGCCAGAAAATATTCCGCTCGCGATTGAACGAATGGGGCGTATGTTTGCTACGCAAGACGATTTGGTCGCGGAGCAACCCTGGGAATATCAGGTTGTGCGCAAAGATGGTTCGCGTTTTCCGGCGGAGGTGCGCACGCGTGCGATTTGGCGCGGCGATAAAATCGTGGGCTTGCAGGGGATTGCACGCGATATGACCACGCGCAAGCAAACCGAGTTGGCTTTGCAACGCCGCGAAGCGATCCTCAGCTCGGTCAGTTTTGCCGCCGGACAATTTTTGCAAGCGATGAATTGGCGACAGAGCATTCCTCAGGTTTTGGCGCAGTTGGGTCAAGCCACCGATGTCAGTCGCGTGTACCTTTTTGAAAACTTTTACGACTCGAACGATACACTTTTTTGGCGCCAAGTTTTTGAATGGGTCGCGCCGGGTATCACACCGCAAATTGACAATCCCGAATTGGCGGCGGTGGATGTCGTCGCCAACGGCGCGGGACGCTGGGAAACCGAAATGCGTCAGCGACGCTCTATCGTGGGCGTGGTCCGCGAGTTTCCGGCGAGCGAACGTATGTCGCTGGAGGCGCAAGACATTCAATCGTTGGTGGCTGTGCCGGTGTTTGTCGGCGAAGAGTGGTGGGGCTTTATCGGTTTCGATGATTGCGTCACCGCGCGCCAGTGGTCAACTGGCGAAGTGGACTCGTTGCGCGCCGCCGCCAACACACTCGGTGCGGCGATTGCACGCGAGCAAATTGATCGCGCGTTGAATGATCGCACGCGTCATTTGGCTTTGCTCAACGATGTGACACGCGCGGCAATCGCCGCACAGACCATGCCCGAATTATTGCAAACACTCGCCGACCGCATGGGCGAACTGTTCCACGCGAATCATTGTCACCTGACCTTGTGGGACGAAGCGACCCGGCAAACGATTCCCGCCGCCGCGTACGGGCGTTGGCGTGAGACCTTTGCGACGATGACCCTGTCGCCCGGCCAAGCGACCTTGACCTCGTCAGTTTTGCACGCGCAACACGCGATTGCCGTGAACGATGTGACGACAACCGAGCTGGTCAGCGCGCAGTTGGTCAACGAATTTCAGATGCGTTCGGTGTTGGTCTTGCCCTTGATTGCCGGCGTCGAAAAATTGGGCGCGGTCATTTTGATGTTCGAGGACGCGCATTGCTTTACACCCGACGAAATCGCACGCGGCGAACAAGCCGCCACCCAACTCTCGCTCGCGATTGCCAAAACGCGTTTACTCGAACAAGCGCATCAACGCGCCGCGCACATGGCTCTGCTCAATGAAATCAGTCGCGCTGTTTCCACGCTGTCTAATCTGGAGCAAGTGCTGGAAAGCATTTATGAACAGACGCGACAGGCGATCCCGTCAGACGCATTTTTTATCGCCATGTACGACCCAGCGACCAAACTGCTCAGTTATCCTTTGCTGTACGATGACAGCGTACGTTTTTCGAGCGAGCCGAACCGGCGTTGCTCGGGTACAGTAGAGCAGGTGATTGAAACGCGGCAAGGCATCTGTATCAATCGGTCGGCGGAAGAAATGCGCGCGGTAGACCAGACGTACATGGTTGGCAACAAAAGCCGGATTTCCGGGTCATTGCTGTACGTGCCGTTGATTATTGGTGAACGCGTGCTCGGCGTCATGTCCGCGCAAACTTATCAGCTGAACGCCTACACGGACGAGCATTTGAATTTGCTCAACGGCATTGGTTATCAAGCCGCGATTGCGATTGAGAATGCGCGTTTGTTTGACGAGACCCGCGAACATGTGCGCGACCTGGCGTGGCTCAACGAGATTACACGCGCGGCGATGGGCGCGCCGACCATGCGCGACCTGACGCAAATGTTGGCGAACCGGTTGGGCGAATTGTTCCACGCCGACGGATGTCACATTACTTTTTGGGATCAAGTGAATCGGCGTCCGATGCCGATGGCGGCATTTGGTCGGCGTCAGGTAGACTATGCAAGCATCGTGCCGCTCGTAGGCGAAAAGACCTTGACCGAATCGGTGCTTGATGAAAAACAGGCCTTGGTCGTTGATGCTTCCTCGGTTTCTTCGTACATCAGCCCGCGAATCGTGGAGCAGTTTGTCGCACAGTCTGCGCTGGCTCTGCCTCTCATTGCCGGCGAAGAAAAACTAGGCGCAGTCATTCTCTTGTTCGAGCAACCCCATCATTTCACGTCGAGCGAAATTGCGCGTGGCGAGCAAGCCGCCGCGCAAATGTCGTTGGCGATTGCCAAAGCCAAATCGGTGGACCAGGCGCAGGAACGTCTGGTTCGCGTGACGGCATTGCACGAAATAGATGTGGCAATCACTTCGACGTTGGACTTGGGCGAACGCTTGGAAATTTTGCTGGATCGAACCATGCGGCTCATGCGCGCTGACCTGTGTACGGTGTTTCTCGCTGACCCCAAGACTCATCTGCTCAAGATGATTGCGCATCGCGGTGCTTTTGAGCGCGAACAATGGCAAGCCTTGGCAATGGTGGTCGGTGAAGGCGCAACTGGCTGGGTTGCGCAGAATGCTCAACCTTTAGCGCTTTCAGATGTAAACTCCGATCCGCGCTGGGTACAGATGGAGATTTCAAACAGGGAGGGTCTTAGGTCGTACCTGGGCGCGCCGCTGCGTGTGCGAGATCGTGTGATCGGTGTACTCGATATGGGTATGCGCACGCGCCGCGAATTTTCAGCAGAGGAAATTGATTTCTTTGTCACGCTTGCCGGTCGTGCCGCGATTGCGCTTGAAAACGCGCGGCTGTTTGAAGAAACGCGTTATCATGCGGATCGCGTGGAAACCTTGCGCCAAGCCGGTGCCGCTATCGTGTCCACGCTCGAACAGAATCAAGCGATTCAAATTATTTTGGAACAACTCGCGCGCGTGGTGCCGTACGACAGTGCATCGGTGCAATTATTGCGCGACGGTTATTTGGAAATCGTTGGCGGGCGCGGTTGGGCAGATGGAGCATCGGTGTTGGGCGTGCGTTTTCCGGTGCCGGGCGATAACCCCAACACGCTTGTCGTCCAGGAATGCCGCGAACATATTTTAGCGAATGCGCCGGCGAGTTACGCCAACTTTCGCCAAGCCCCGCACGATCATATTCTTGCGTGGCTGGGTGTGCCGTTGATTGTGCGCGAGCGCGTGATTGGAATGTTGGTGTTGGATAAGGCACAAGCGAATTTTTACACACCGGAACACGCCGAGTGGGCGCGCGCCTTTAGCGACCAGGTCGCAATTGCGTTAGAGAATGCGCGCCTGTTTGAAGAGACGCGACAACGCGCGCTTGAATTTGCCGCGTTGTACGAAACCACGCGTGATATTGCCATGCCGCATTCGCTGGTGGATTTGCTTCGCCTGATTGTCGAGCGTGCCGTCGGCTTGCTCGATGCGCGTGGCGGTGGCGGCATGTATCTCTGCGAGCCGGAACAATCCCAGGTGCGATGCGTGGTCAGTTACAACACGTTGCGCGATTATGCCGGCGTGGTGCTCAAGTACGGCGAGGGCGCATCCGGCAAAGTCGCCTTGACCGGTGAACCGTTGATCATCAACGATTATCGCGAGTGGTCGGGGCGCGCCGCAACGTATGAAGAAGACCAACCATTTACGTCTGTGGTGTGCGCATGATTGGCACGCTCGACGCGCTGGATGATGTAGCGCATCGTCGCTTTACACAAGCCGATCTGCAACTGCTTACCTTGTTTGCCAATCAAGCCGCGGCGATGATCGAAAACTCGCGCTTGTTCGACGAAACCAAACGCCGCGCCGATCAGATCGAAACGCTTTACAGCATCGGGCAAACTTTGAACAGTACGCTTGAAACCGATGTGATTTTAGACACGGTGATGGACGTGGCTCTGCGCACGTCCGGCGCGACGCATGGTTGCCTTTGCATTGTAGATCGTTCTGCCCGCCGATTTTCTTATCGTGCTTTGCGTGGCTTTACCGAGGACCAAGCCCAGCGCACACGCGTGCAATCGCTCTCGCTCGATCAAGGTCTCAACGGGCGCGCGTTCCGCACGCGCCAAATCGTACGGGTGGACGATGTGACCCAGTCGCCCGAGTACGTCGAATATATTCCCGACACACGCTCCGAAGTGATTGTGCCGATTGTTCGCGGCGGTCAAGTCATCGGCAACATTGATTTGCAAAGTCCCAAGCTTGCCGCGTTCCACGATGCCGACCTGGAATTTCTCAGCGCGCTCGCCGACCAAGCCGGCATTGCGCTGGACAATGCCCAGTTGTTCGACCAGGTGCGCCAACGTGCACGCGAGCAAACCATTGTCAACGACATTACGCGCGCGCTCAACATCGCGCTTGATGTGCGCGCGGCATTTTTCGCGATTGCCGAAGGTGTTCGCACGTTGGTTGCCAGTGATCGCGTGAGTTTGGCTTTATTGAGTGCCGATCGAAAGACGGTGACGATGTATGCCCTCGATCAACCGCGCGCCGAGTTGAGCGAAGGCACACGCTTTCCGATTTCCGCCACGGCGGCGGCAGAGGATGTGTTGGCAGGACGCGTGCATCTCACCGCGAACCTGGAAGACGAAATGAATTATGCGGCAGAACAAGTGCTGTGCGATACAGGATATCGCTCACGCGTCAACTTGCCGTTGATTGTGGGCGATCAGTCCATCGGCTCGTTGAATCTTGTGAGCCGGCATCTGGGACATTTTAACGCGACGCATTTGCCGCCGCTTCAACAAATCGCCAACGCGATTGCGATTGCCATCGAAAACACGCGGCTGTTCGAAGCAGAGCAAGCGCGGCGCGCGGAACTGGGTTCGCTTTACAATTTGTCGCGTGCGCTTGCCGACCTGAATGATGCGCAAGCGATTATGGAGATTGTGACCCAGCGCGGCGTTGAGACAACCCGGTGCGCGTTCACGCGTTTGGTGTTGTACGAAAATAATTATCTCGCCGTGCGCGCGGCGCATCCGGCGCGCGTCATTGGGCGCGACCTGGAAGTGGGTCGCCGCGAATTGATGGCGCAGTTGCCGGTGATGTTGCGCACGACGCAAAGTTCCACGCCCATGCTCTTGTTCGCGTCGGATCCAAGCTTGAGCGAAGCGGAACGCCAATTTCTTTTGCTTGATTGGGCGCGCACTGTTTGTATGACCCCGTTGCGTATCGGCGAGCGGGTGTTGGGCTGTTTGATGTTTGGCGAAGTGCGTAGTCAAGACCGCGAACCGTTCGACGAAGACAAATTGCGTTTGGCGCGGAGCATCGGCGACCAGACCGCGAGCGCGTTGCATCGCGCCGAGCTGTTTGGGCAAATGGAAAGTGCATTCGTGCAAACCGTGCTTGCGCTCGCGCAAGCGATGGATGTCAAGGATTCGTACACGGCGAATCACGCCGAGCGGCTTGCTGTCATGTCCACTGCGATTGGGCGCGAGCTGGGTTTTACGGCGAACGAGTTGGAAGAGTTGCGATTTGGCGCAACCCTGCACGACGTGGGCAAGATTGGCGTGCCCGATGCAATTCTGCAAAAAAATTCCACGCTCACGCGTGAAGAATGGCAGAGAATGCGTCGCCATCCTTCCATCGGCGAGCAGATTCTTGCGCCGGTGCCGCGATTGTCCGGCGCGGCGCGCATCGTGCGGCATCATCACGAACGATTTGACGGAACCGGTTATCCCGACGGTTTGGCGGGCGAGCAGATTCCGCTCGGCGCGCGCATCCTGACCGTCGTGGATTCGTACAGCGCGATCACCGACCGGCGTGTGTATAAACGTCCGCGCTCGCACAAAATTGCGATTGCCGAACTCAGGCGCAACGCTGGCACGCAATTCGATCCGCAAATCGTTGAAATCTTTTTGCGCTTGTTCGAGCACGCTTCCAAGTGATACGTATGAACTTGTTTGGCAAATTACCCCTGACGCGCGCAATGCTCATCGCGACATTCATTTTTGTTCCTAGCGGTTGGTTTTTGGTTATCACCCTGCCGATTGGGAATGACACGCGTATTGCTCTGTTTATACTTGCCCTCGTAGGTTCGGCGTATAATTTGTTTGTGAGCACCCAGGTCTTTACCTACTCGCGCAATGCTCATCTGCTCATTCCGCTGGGCAATACACTCATCATTACGATTGCTTGTCTCCTTCTCAATCACGTCATGCCGATGGTCGCAGTGTTCTATCTCCTTTCCATTGCGGTGGTTGCCATACAAGGCAATCTTGCCGCGGCATTGTTGACGGCGTTGCTATCTACAGTGGGTTATAGTTTTGTATCGTACAGTTTTTTTGGCTTGACGCATTGGCACGAGCCGGCAATTTTGAGCGGCGTGTTTTTCTTTGTCGCGCTCTTGACTGGCACACTGGGCGAGGTGGCATTCAAACATGCGCGCGAGGTGGCACGCGGTCATCGCGAACTTGCCGCCGAACGCGCGGTTACGCACGCGGTCAATCAATCACTCGAATTGGAACGGGTGTTGAATGTCGCGCTCGACCAAGCGGTGGAAACCCTGGGCGTCGAAGCCGGTTCGATTTTTCTGGCGGACGAAAAGCAGACGACCTTGACGCTGACGATCACGCGCGGATTAACACCGCAAGTGCGACAACTCGTTCAATCGTATGCGTTCGGCGAAAGTATTTCCGGTATGGCGGCGGCGCAACGCCAGGTGATCGTGTCCACCGATCTGCCGAACGATCCGCGTATCCGTCCCACTTTGCGCTCCTTGATTTTGCGCACCCAAGTGTCTGTACCCTTGGTGACACGTGATCAAGTGGTCGGCGTGTTGTGTTTGAACGCGCAAAATCCACGCGCTTTTTCAGATGAAGCGATTGACTTGTTGCGCGCGATTGGCGCGAGTGTTGCCATGGCGATTGATCATGCGCGTTTGTTTGCAACGCTCGAACATCGTGTGGCGGAGCGCACGGCGGCATTGGTCGCGCTCAATCGCATTGCCAGCATGGCGAATCGTTCGCTCGACCTGGATACAATCTTGAACGAATCGCTTGACGATTTGATGCATGTGCTTGAAACGCCGGGCGCATGGGTCTTGTTGTTGGAGGATGCGACCGACAAACTGACATTGCACATCGAACGCGGCTCGACGCCGGCGATTCACGACTATTTGAGTCAAATGCGTCCCGACGAGGGC
>CAZPIR010000132.1:0-8976 GCA_964586085.1 uncultured Anaerolineaceae bacterium
AGATGAAATAGACCGCCGTGCGTTTGAAACGCACGGCTACGCAAGGTGGAAAATCCGATGAATCGGATTGGCGCGAACCTCCAACACGTTTGAGCGTGTTTCCAACTTGTCTAGCCGTCGGTTTTGAACCGACGGCACTATCCGCACCTCGGCTCAAGGATGAAGTAGAAACACACGCAATGCAAACATTCCGAGGATGCACATCAGCAACATCAAGCCAAGGATGCCGCAACCCCACCCGCGCAAACGCGAGGATGCACGTGAAAGTCTGATCCGGTTCATCATAAAATCCTTTCTACTGCCAGAATATCGCGCGATAAAAATCCGTGCCCAGTACATTCAGCGTTTTGGACGGCTTGTGATCCCCGCCGGGAATCACAATGAATTGGTGGGGGATGTGCAGTTCGGTCAAGCGCGCATCAAACTCGCGATTATAGGCGAGCATCGCATCACGGTCACCAACCGCTTGACGAATCCGGGTCTTGCCACTCACCGCCGAACGATTTTGTTCCGCCAACATCCAGGGACTCGCGGCTTGGAAAAACACCTGATCGTTGCCATACACGCTTTGCAAAATTTGCGCGCGCGCGTTCGCGTTGAATCCGGGTCCAATGTCGGCAGTCAATTCCGGTTGCAAGGGACCTGCGCCCAACATCGAAATCGCCCCGAACAAATCCGGATATTTCAAGCCCAGCCGCGCCGCGCCATAACCACCCATACTGAACCCCTCAATCAAACGCGCGTCGCGTGTGGCAAGCGTGCGAAAAGTGGCGTCAACGTGAGCAAGCAATTCTTTGACCACCACTGTTTCGACTGGCATTCTACCATCTTTTGAATCACACCACATACTATCCGCGTGTCCATTCGGAAAAACGATGAGGATGGGCGGCATTCTACCCGCACGAATCGCGGTGTCAAAAAAATTGACGAGCCAGGGCAAACCCGGCAAACCGCCGCCCGACCCGTGCAACCAATACAACGTTGGGAAACGTTTGGTTGGTTCTATATCGTACGTTGGCGGCGTGTAAATGTGAAAACTCACTTGCGCTTTGACCGTCGCGCTTGTGAACGTGTGATACTGCAAACGAGGCGCGCTCACCGCTGAGGTGACCCACTCCACAACAGGCAAGCTTGGAGTTGGCGCGCGTGACGCGTTCAGCGTGCTGGTTGGCGCAACAGGCAACGACGCCGACGCGTTGCACGCCGTTGCCAGTAACGCGACGACGCTTAAAGCAGACAAAATCCGTTTCATCGAAATCTCGAGACGTTGCTCAGCAAAAACGTTCCACAGAGACAAGCCAAAATCACAAACACAACGAACGAGCACCCCATTCCATAGATGCGTCGTCCAAGCGGTCTGCCGCGCCAGAGCATTGGTCGCGGTCTCCAAAAACGGCGTGGTCGAAACATGATGCCTCCTTTGTTTTACAGCAACCAGGTTACGCCAGCAACCTAGTTGCTTGCTATTCCTACGATTTTGGATGTGCTTTGAAAAATTCCCACATCACATCCGTCGCCGAAATTTCGCGCGTGGGCATATCGCCGAGCCACGAGCTACGCACTCCGCCAGGCCACGCGTGCCCGCCATTCTTGATTGCGTACAACACAACACTCGTGTTGTTCGCGCAACCGGTGTACTCGTCGCGCAAAATGTTGCCGGTCGCGGTGTGTCGCGGCGCGGGCGCGCACCGATTTTGCTTCGACCAAAATTCCATGGCGAACGCGACGGATTGATCCACGCGCGCATGTGGGTCAACGCTGGTTTTCGGCGTGCCGCCCTCGAACAAAACATGCTGGTCTTGCATTCCGTTGAATGCGATTACCGAAACTGGGTGTGCCGGTTTGCACTCGACATTCAACGCGCCGACGACCGGCGCAATCGCCGCGAACACATCGGACGCCTCGCACGCAAGCCGGTACGACAGCATCCCGCCGTTCGAACCCCCGGTTGCATAAACGCGTTTCGGATCGATCGGATATTCGCGATGTAATTTTTCAATGAGCGCGCGCAGAAAGCCAACATCGTCCACTTGATTGTCGCGCGCGTAACCACAACAATTGCCGGCATTCCAGGTCAACAATTTGTCTGCGAGTTTGCCGGTGCCAGCAGGATAGACGACGATAAAATTTTCCTGGTCGGCGAGCGCGCTAAACCCAGTTATGCGGTCGGCATTATCTTCGTTGCCGCCACCACCATGCAGAACGAGCACGAGCGCAAGCGCGACCTCGTCACCGATGCCGCGTGGCAGATGCAACGTGTAATTGCGCGTGCGTCCATCGAACACGAGCGATTGTTCGTAATCGCCGGGTGTGAGAACGGCGCGCGGCGTTGGCGTGCTCGCGTTACGATTGCACGCGGTCAAAACCAGGATTGCACCGACAAGTGCGCTGATTAAAATTTTGTTTTTCATCTTGCCCTGATTCTCGACGAGCCAGTTTAAAATTGGCTGAATGCAATGTAATCGGCATGTAAATTTTTGGGCAGAGCAAAACCCCGTTCTCGATTGGGGAACGGGGTTGCGTTTGAGGCGAACTATTTGCTAAACAATTCTTTGGCGTACTGGATGATGCGTTTTTCGAGATACTTGTCCTGTTGTTCCGGCAACATCGTCGGCGGCGCGGCAGGGTCGTACGTGCGATTGGGCACATCATCATTCAACCGCACCCAGGGCAGTTTGGCTTGCACCGCTTCGTTCACCATCAAGAGCGCGTGCGCGTTGTCCGCCTGCACGTGATCTTTTTCGGATTGGATGCGTTGGTACGGCACGTGCACCTGGGTGATAAACGTAGCGGCTTCGCGCTCGCGCCAATAATTTTCATCGGCGCACGATTGCCATTGAATCCCGCCGGGCACATTGCCGCGACAACCAATCGTCGTGTAATTGCGATTGGCGGGACCTTCCCAGTCCATTAAAAATTTGATGGGCAACGTTGAATGGCGCGCCAGTGCACCGCTCGCCATCGTAATGCCGTACGAGTACGTCACGAGTCCAATTTTTTGCACGTTGACCTGAGGCAAGGTCGCGATGAAACGAATGATCGCGGCGAGTCCATCTTGATGCGCGCGTCCGCCAAAATTTTCACTGCCGCTACTTTTGCCTCGCCCATCCGGGTCGAACACGACAACCGCAAACCCGGCATCGGCAATCGTCTGCGCGCGATTCGGCGGGTCAGTGAAATTATTGCTTGCCCCAATACCGCCGGGCACCAGCACAAGCGTCGGCAGTTTATCGCTCGCGTTCTTGGGCAAAATTACGCGCACATACAAACGCACACTGCTCATCGGATTCGTGACCCAGTATGCGTTCGGCTCATCGGCACTCTGCGGCGAAGGAACCGGCTTGGGCGTGTAACGACTCGTGCGCGCAATCACTTGCAAGTTGATTTTCGATCCGCCCTCAACCACAACCTCGTGCTCGCCGATGGCGGTGTCTGCCGGAATCGTGAACTGGGTTTCGCAATGATTGATCATGCAACTTAGCGAGGCGACCGGTTTACCATCGAACGTGATCGCAAAGTTGCGCGCCGATTCGTTATAGCCATTCGGGGGAGTGAATAGATAACCACCACTACCAATCACGTGCACAGTACTACCGGGCGTGGCTTGCGTGGGATCGAGTTGTGTCAAGGTCGGCGGCACCAGTGTGGCTTGGGGTTGCAGTGTGGGCATAGCCGTGGGGATGGGCGTAGCACAAGCGGTCAATGCGCCAGCCCAACACAACAGAATCACAAAAAATAATCGGCGTTCCACAGCGCCCCCTTTTGAGCGAAATGCCCACCAGACGATGGCAAGTCTGTGTGGGCATTCTATCCAATCCGCCGCTTGCGCGCAACTACTTGGTGAACATAGCGTTTTCGATGGAGCGACACGTCGCACCCGTGCAGGTCGTCATTTGCTTTAGTCGCGCCGCGAGTTGAGTGAGCAGGTTCGCATCCGCTTTCGCCGCGAGGTTTTGCAATTGGTACGGATCGCTTTTGAGATTATACAATTCTTTTTCGCCGGTCACGTACTCGACGTACGAGTACTCGTTCATGCGAATGCCGCGATACACCGGCACGCCGAGTGGCACACGTTGCCCGGTGGGCGTCGCATCCGTTTCCGCATCTTCATCATCCGCGTCCGGCGGTTCGAGCAATTCGGGCGGCGTGTTCGGCACTTGGCGCGCCGCGCGCGTTTGAATTTGCGGTGTAATCAATCCATTCTCGATGAGAAAACATTGACGCCATTCGCGCGGCGGATTATTGCTCCACAACGATACGAGGGAACGACCATCCACAAAATTCGGCACGGATGCGCCGCCCAATTCTGCCCAGGTCGGGGCAAGGTCAATGTTGCCGCTCAAGTAATCGAGCGATTTGCCGGCAGGCACGCCAGGGCCACGCACAATCAGCGTCACGCGAATTTCCTCTTCGTACGGCGCGACCTTGCCGGTCTGTTGGCGATGATTGCCAAGATGAAAACCATTATCCGACGTAAAGAAAATGTACGTGTTGTCGAGTTGTCCGGTTTGCTTGAGCGTATTGACCAGCGACTCGATCATATCGTCCACCGCTTGGAGTGACTGCAAACGCTTGCGATAATCCTGGGTCAGCTGTGTGATTTGCCGCTCGGTCAATTTGGGACGATTACGAATATACGCGGGCTTGTCGCTCACATCATCTTCGTTGAAATTCGGCGGACGCGGCACGGTCACATCGAGAAACATTTTTTCGTGACGCGGCGCGGGTGTCGCTGGACCGTGCGGCGCGTACGGCGTGAGGTAGACAAAAAATGGTTTGCCCTCTTTCGCCGTGCGCGTGATAAAATCTACGGCTTTGCGTGCATAAACATCCGTCCCATAGTCTTCCGGCTTTTTACCATAGACAACTTGCTTGCCATTCTCGTTCAACGTGTAATCATATTCGCCGTACGCGTTGCCCTTGATCGCGCTGTTCCACTCGGTCCAGCCCGGGGGAATGTACATCAAGTTACTGCGATCCGGAAAACCGTTGAGGTATTTGCCGGCGAACAGCGTACGATACCCGGCAGATTGCATCCAGGTCGCAATCGTGGATTTTTCTTCGTCGAGTTGGAAAAATTTTTGAAAACCGCCGGACGGCAAAGTGTTGCCCAAAATCTGCGTGTTGTGCGCGTACTGCCCGCGCAAAATTTCGGTGCGTGAGGGGCAACACAGCGGCATGTTGATAAAAAAATTAGTGAGCGTCACGCCTTGTTCCGTCAACAAAGTTTTGAGTTTGAGCATGAATGGAATGGATGCCGCGTCCAAATCGTCGGTGAGGATGAATATAAGAAATATCCTGTCGTCGATCATGTCCACCAAGTCGGCGGGGAGGATGAAAATGATGTTGGGTTTGGTTGTTTGGGCGGTGGGCGTGTTGGCTGGTTTGATTGTTGGTTGGTTCGTTGGTTGCGCGATGGCGGTTGGCGTGGTTACGTCGAGTGATTGAGACGCCATCCTTGTTGGTGCAAACGTAGGCGCGGCGGTCGGCACGGGCGCGTTGCACGCGACCAAGGCAAAGCAGACGAACAGGAGAGCGATAAATTGAAATTTCATTTTGACCTCAGAGGAAATACTCGAATGAGCATTCCCTACTTGTGAGTGGCGATGAGTTCCTTGTAGTACTCACCGGTCGGGCTGAGCGAGCCGAGCAACAAATTTTTGCTTGCCACCTGGTTGGCTTGTTGACGCAATTGGTTGTACGGTGTTTTTTCATAGCGTGGATTGTAATCCAGGTAACCAAAGAAATACATGGACCAAAACGGCGAAATGAATTCCGCGTCGAGTCGGTCGGCAAGTTTCGTCATCACACGCAAAAACTCTTGATCAAGCGGTTGCCAAAAACTGTACGCGTCACGTTTGAAAACCTCTTCGCTCGCCGCGACATTGTTACCTCCGCCCATCTCCAGCGTTTTGTACAGCCACATCTCGTTGATCAACACACACTTGGCGTTTTGCTTGGCGACGTGCGCCATCGCGTACGCGTTTGCAAACGTCTCCTTGCCGACGGGGTACATGTGCACGACGATGCAATCCAGGTTCGTGTTTCGCGCGTACCCTTGGGCAAACGCCAGCGGACTCCACGTGCCGGTGCCTGCCGCGATTTTCGTCGTGCCGCGATCCAGGTCTTGCAGAACAAACCGGACAAACTCGACCGATTGCGCCGGGTCGTTCAACTCTTTCAGCCCGGTCAAGTTCGCCGCCGTGTCCGGCTCGCCAACAATCACGAGATAATCCGGGTGCAAATTGTTAATGATCGCTTGCGCCATTTGCCGATTTTCGTTTTTGAATTTATCAAACGTCAGACTGGCAAAATCGAATTGCAAATCAGTGAAACCGGTGCCGGCAAAAATGACGGACGCTTGCACGGTCAATTTCATGTTGCGCTGTTTGACCTCGCTCGCCACCTGCCGAAAAAATTCCACGTACCGGTCATAGTTCGGGAAACTGGGTGTGAACAACGGATACTGTACGCTAATTTTCACGCCGCGCACGCCTATCGCATACAACCGGTCGAGATACAGACGTGTGGCTGGCAATGTTTCCGGCTTGAGCAAATCGGTGCCGCGATTCGAGTCGGCAATAATCAACTCGGCGGCAAAGGTGATTGGACGTTGGCGTCCTTGTAACTCGTCATCCAGTTTTGCGTCTGCCGCATCAAGAATTGTTTTGAGATACGTGTACAATTTTTGATACTCGGCTGGAACATCGGACGTGACTGTTTGAGCCGCCCTCTGCGTCGGCGTCATGGCTGACAAAGTTTGACGCCGAGCGCCGCATGCCGTTAACGCAACGAGCGCACCCAAAAGCATGAGAAAAATTTTTGCTTTCATTTTGTTTTTTCCAATTCAAAAATCGTCGAGCAATTTCATTTTACCGGGATTGCCTAAAATCTGGATGAGTGCGTTGAAAAATCGCAGTAAAAAGTTTGTTACACGAATGTAATCCATTCACACCCTTGCCCAACGGTGATTTGCCAAATCATCCGCTCTTTGTTATAATCGCCTGCGGAAATCGGGGCGTAGCGCAGCCCGGTAGCGCACTTGTATGGGGTACAAGTGGTCGGAGGTTCAAATCCTCTCGCCCCGACAAATACAGTCTGGATGCCTCTTCTCGAAGCCGAGAGGTTGCATCTTGGACTCGCAAAAGCGTAGTCGAGGTGCATAACCTCGACTTTAATTTTATCCAATTGCGATTACATATAAAATGGGACAAATAGACAATGCGGTCGGTGTCCAAGATTCAAAGGTGATTCAGCGCGATCAACTCTTGTTCACTAACATCGCGCGCGTAATTCCTTTGTTGGCAGACCTGAGTCGCGCCGACGTTTTTCTGGGCGCCCTGCGCGGCGATGCGCGCATTGAAATTATTGCGCAGGCGCGACCTCACTCGGTGGTGCCGATTCACCGGGAAACACTTGCGGGCGGCGACCTCACACGCACGAATGCCGGCGCGTTGTTCCGCGCAATGAACGAACGCCAATACGTGCGCACGCAACGCGAGTATGCCATCTCCGATCACACCTCGACCGAAGGCGCGCTCGCGCCGGTCGTACAAGAAGCCTACCCCATCGAAAATTCGAGCGGCAAAGTGATCGGCGGCATGTTGATCGAAACAAACCTGCTCGAAAGCGAACGACTCAAACGCCGTAGTGAAGCGTTTCAGCGCACGCTCAAATCTCTGCAACAAATGGCTTTGCGCGGCGAGCCGATGGGCGTCGAAAATATTGCGCCATTCGGCGAACACGACGGCGTACTGGTCATGGATGCCGATGGTGTGATTCGTTATATGAGTGGCATCGCCGTCAATCTCTATCGCAACATTGGTTACGGCGAACCGCTTGTCGGCAAATTGCTCAGTTATCTCGAAATGCACGACGACGAGCTGGTGAGCCGCGCAATGCAAGAACACCGGTGCGCACAAATCGAAATCGAAGAACGCGGACGCACCTGGATTAAAAAAGCAATTCCGGTTTTACGCTACGAACGCGCCGCGCTGTTTAGCGGTTCACGCGCGCAATCGGCGGGCGCCTTTTTGTTGATTCACGATGCGACAGATGCGCGGCGACGTCAGCGCGAACTGCTCGTCAAGACGACGATGATTAAAGAAATGCATCATCGCGTCAAGAACGATTTGCAAACCGTCGCGTCGCTCCTGCGCATGCAATCACGCCGGATGCAAACGACCGAAGCCAAGTCCGCACTCGGCGAAGCGGTCAATCGCATTCTCAGCATTGCGGTCATTCACGAATTTCTGTCGGCGCAAGATTCACGCGTCATCAACATTCGCGAAGTGGCGCAACGCATCCTGACCCAGATGCAAGCCGGCGTGCTTGATCCCGCGCGCCATTTCGCTCTGCAACTTGCCGGACCCAACATGTATTTGCCGGCGCGGCAAGCGACAAGTTGCGCGCTCGTCATCAACGAGTTATTGCAAAATGCGCTCGAACATGGTTACGATGCACGCGCCGAAGGCGGCACGATCTCGTTGACCTTTTACGACGATGGTGATGCGGTCCGCATCGTCGTGCACGACGACGGACAAGAATTGCCACCCGGTTTCAGTCTAGACCGGCTTGATTCGCTGGGCTTGCGCATCGTGCAAATGCTTGTAACCCAGGACCTTAAAGGACAATTTGACATGCAAAGCGACCATGGCGTTTCTGCCATCGTGCGCTTTCCCAAGATTCCGCTTGGAGGTGAAGAATGGAACGAACCCGAGTAATCATTGCCGACGACGAGTCGGTCATTCGCACCGATTTGCGCGAGATGCTGACCAACCTCGGCTATCTCGTTGTGGGCGAGGCGGGCGATGGCTTGAGCGCAGTCAACTCTGCGCGTGAACTGAAACCTGATGTGGTAATTATGGACATTAAAATGCCGGACATGGACGGCATCGAAGCGGCGAAAATCATGACCCAGGAAAAAATCGCGCCGGTGTTGCTACTCACCGCGTACAGTCATCGCGATCTAGTCGA
>CAZPIR010000133.1:0-8006 GCA_964586085.1 uncultured Anaerolineaceae bacterium
CGACGACAATCGCGATGACGCGCAGTGCCGCCGTGAAGGCGAACGTGCGATCAAAAATCACGAGCGCGGCTTGGCGCAAAGATTGATTGCTCTGCACCACAACCTGGGCGTCACCCATCAGCGCGCGAATCGTATCCTCGATTTGATTCGTATTTGCTTCACGCGGCACATAGACGCCGACGGCGGTCGCCGTTGTCTCATCCCAAAAACGACGATACACGTCGAACGACATCAACACCAAACCTTGATCGGACGAGTAGTCAAAAAAAATCGCGGCGATGGGAAACGCTTGCACACCGCGATCCGTTTGCAAAGTGAGTGAATCACCGACCTGGACGCGAAACCGATTCGCAAACGGTTCGCTCACAAACACGCTGTCGCGCATCCACTCTTCAAGTGCGCTCGCGCGATTCGTTTTGAGTACACGGTTCTGCGCGGTCGAGGTCGTGATGAGCCGCAATTCTCCCAGGTCGGGCGCGTACGCCTTGCCATCCCGAATCGTTTCGACGCGTGCGATGCCGGGAACGCCGCGAATTTTTTCGATGAGCGCAGGATCAATCGCGGTCGTGCGATTCGCGCCCACAATCGGCGGCGAGATGTAAATGTCGGCGGTCAAGGTTTCGTCGAGCCAATGCACCACCGTCGTGCGGAACGATTCGATCATCACCGTTACGCCAATCACGACCGACACCGCGACCATCAACGCGGCAATCGCCACCGACGTGCGACTCAATGCTTGCGTGATCGTGCGTGCCGCCATCCGCGTCAACAAATTAACGCGACCCAGGGTTTGCGTTGCGCCACGCATCAACAGAATCGTGAGCGCTGGCACGCCGAGCGTGATGCCGAACAGCGCGATAAAAATTCCGGCGAACGACACGGTCACATTGTTCGTGATGAACAATAAACTCAATGCGCCAAGCACAATCAACGCGATGCCGCCGAGCGTAATCGCCGGCACGTTGCGCCGCACGCGCGATTCGAGATCGGATCGTTGCAGAACCGTCACGGCAGGAACATTCGCGGCTTCGGCGGCAGGCAACGCGGCGGCAACCATCGCCGACAACACGCCGAGCAACATTCCCTTGACAAGCGAAAACGCATCCACATCCACGCCACGCACCGTCACCGAAAAATACAAATCGTTGATCGTCTGCGTGACGAGCGCAACCGTGAGACGACCCAGGACGATACCAAGCCCGATGCCAATGACCGCGCCGATAACTCCACTCACCGCCGCTTCGATCAAAATCATTCCAAAGATCTGGCGCCCCGTTACGCCGACGCAACGCAAAATTCCCAGGACGCGGCGTCTCTGCACAACCGAGAACAAGGTCGTGTTGTAAATCAAAAACATGCCAACCGCGAGCGCGAGCAAACTGAACGCGGTGAGATTGAGTTGAAACGCGGCGGTGAGTTGCGCAACTGTGTTGGCTTGCTCGGATGCCGGCACGATGCGTAAATCGTTCGGCAATTTTGCCGCGAGTGTTTTTAGCGTCACATCGTCTGCGATCAAATCAATGCGCGAGAGTTTGCCGGTCATCTCAAACAACTCTTGCGCGGTCGAGATGTCCGCGAGCGCCAAACCGTCGAGCGCGCGCGCAGACACCTCGTTCGGCGGCGCGAGCAGGCCGATGATGGTCACGCGTTTTTCGCGCGTGCCAATGACGAGCGTGAGCGTATCGCCGGGCTTGAGGTTCGCGCGTTCCGCCGTTGCCGTGCTCAACAACACCGTGTTGGGTTGCGTAAAAAAATTGGCGAACGCATCGAGTCCAATTTGTTGCGTGCTTGCGGTGAGATACGTGCGAAACGGCGCTTCGGCAAAAAGGTCCACGCCGAGCACGTGCAGAACCTGACCACCCAGTTCTTGCACGCCCGCATAGCCCTCGACGACCGGCGCCGTCAAACGATTCGCTTGCGTCACGCGCAAATCGCGGTACACGCTTTCGTCCACCCCTTGACTTCCGCCGACAAGTTGATGCGTCGCTTTGCCCACGACCGCATCCGTCGAAAGTTTGAACGCGCGCGACGCACTCGCGTTCGCCAGATCAACGGACACGACGACCGCGACACCAAGCGCGACCGAAAGAATCACGAGCAAGGTCATCCAGGGTCGGCGCAGTTGGTCGCGTAATGCTGTTTTGAATAAAGTGAGTTGCATAGTTTGTTAGTTTGGGGGTTGGATAGTTGATTGCAAACTAACCAACCAACGAACTATCCAACAACTTGCCGTGATCGAGTCGCAGAACGCGGTCGGCGCGCGCGGCAATGTCGAGCGAGTGCGTGACCATCACAAGCGTTTTATTTTGCTCGCGTGTGAGACGCAACAGCAAATCCAAAATTTTCACGCCCGTGTCGGCGTCGAGATTGCCGGTCGGTTCGTCGGCGAGGATGAGCGCAGGGTCGGCGCAGAGTGCGCGCGCAATCGCGACGCGTTGTTGCTCGCCGCCGGAAAGTTTGTCCGGAAAAACCTGGGCGCGGTCGAGCAAGCCGACTGCATCGAGCAATTCGTTTGCGCGAGCGAGCGCATCTTTTTCTCGCCAGCCATTCAACTCGGCGGTGAGCAAAACATTTTCGCGCACGGACAAGGTTGGAATCAAATTGAAAAACTGAAACACAAAACCAAGGTGGTCGCGGCGAAACAAGGTGCGCGTGCGATCATCCATCGTGCTGATGCGCGCGACACCAATCCAAATATCGCCGCGCGTTGGCACGTCAAGTCCGGCGAGCAAATTGAGCAACGTACTTTTGCCGCTCCCGCTTCGCCCAACCATCGCGACAAATTCACCACGCGCGATATGCGCGTTCAAATCGCACAACACGGCGCGCGTTCGTTCGCCTTCGCGAAATTCTTTGCTGACATTTTCAAAGCGAATGTGATGGGATAAAGCCATTGTCAACTCCAAAAACCAATCCAGTAGTACGTATTGCGTGGTGCGTGTTCCGTTTAATCCAATACGGAACACGCACCACGCTACACTTGACGCCACTTGATTATATCCAAAAACCTCGCGTGTCAATCATTCAGGTACAAATCAAATAAAATTCTTGCGTTTCCTTCGCAATCGTCTATAATGCACACAATCCACAAGGAGAAACTCACCATGGCATATTTTGATCTCGCATTAGAAGAATTGCAAGTGTACAAACCAGCGCGTGTCGAACCCAATGATTTCGATGCGTTCTGGAAAACCACGCTCGCCGAAACACGCGCGCATCCACTCAACGCGCAATTCGTGCCGGCTGATTTTGGTTTGCAAACGCTTGAAACTTTCGACGTGACCTTTAATGGTTATGGCGGTCAACCGATCAAGGGCTGGCTCATCTTGCCACGCCAGCGTCAAGCCAAGTTGCCTTGCGTTGTCGAGTATCTGGGGTACGGCGGCGGTCGTGGTTTTCCGACGCAATGGCTGGTCTACGCGAGCGCGGGGTACGCGCATTTTGTGATGGACACACGCGGACAAGGTAGTGGCTGGCTCAACGGCGACACGCCCGACCTGGAAGCCGATGGAAGCAATCCGCAATTTCCAGGTTTCATGACGCGCGGCGTGTTGAACCCGAACACGTACTATTATCGGCGCGTGTTCAGCGATGCCGTGCGCGCGATTGAGGCGGCGCGTTCACACCCGGCAATTGACGCATCGCGCATCGCGATCACCGGCACAAGTCAAGGTGGCGGCATCACACTCGCGATCAGCGCACTCGAACCGACTGTGCAAATCGTCATGCCTGATGTGCCATTCCTGTGTCACTATCGCCGCGCAACAAAATTGATTGATAGCGCGCCGTACGTCGAGATTGTGAATTTTTGCAAGACGCATCGCGACAAGACCGAAACCGTATTTCGTACACTCTCGTATTTCGATGGCGTGAATTTTGCGACGCGCGCGAATGCGCCCGCGCTTTTTAGCGTCGGCTTGCGCGATGACATTTGCCCGCCCTCGACGGTGTACGCGGCGTACAATTATTATGCCGGGCAAAAAGACATTCGTGTCTACGAGTTCAATCAACACGATGGCGGCGGATGGTACCAAGTGCTCGAACGTTTGAAATTCTTGCGCGAGTTGTGGAAATCATGACGAAGGACAAAAGACGAAAGTCGAAAGTCAGAAACTGAACTTTCGTCGTTTGTCATTCGTCTACTCTCAAGGAGCAATCATGTCAAATACAATTTCTCTGCCCGATGATCGCTATTTCGGTCCCGACGGGGAACAAAAAGAAACCGCAATCCATTTGCACAACCTGGTCAAGGATTTGCCGTTGATTTGTCCGCACGGTCACGTTGACCCGCGCGTTTTCTCCGATCCGAATTATTCGTTCGGCTCGCCCGCCGATTTGCTCATCATTCCCGATCACTATGTTTTTCGGATGTTGTACTCGCAAGGCGTATCGCTCGAATCGCTTGGCGTGCCGACACGTGATGGCGCGCCGGTCGAAACCGATCATCGCAAAATTTGGCAAACCTTCGCGGACAAGTTTTATCTCTTTCGCGGCACGCCCACCGGCATGTGGTTGAACTATGAACTGCGGATCGTGTTCGGTATTGAAGAAAAGTTGAACAGCGAGAGCGCGCAAAAAATTTACGATCTCATCGCCGAAAAATTGGCTTCCGCCGCATTTCGCCCGCGCCATTTGTACGCGCGGTTCAACATCGAAACGCTCGCGACGACGGACGCCGCCACTGACACACTCGAACATCATCGCACTCTGCGCGAATCAGGTTGGCGCGGACGCATCATTCCCACCTTTCGTCCCGATGGCGTCGTGAATCTCGACGCGCCGAATTGGAAAGCGAATGTGGACGCACTGAGCCAGGTCAGCGGCATCGAAGTAAAAAATTACGCGTCGTTCATCGCCGCGCTCGAAAATCGTCGCGCGTTCTTTAAGCAGATGGGCGCAACGGCAACCGATCACGCCGCGCTCGTTGCGTACACGAACGAACTCTCTACACAAGAAGCGGACGCGATTTTCCAACGCGCGCTCTTGCGCCAAGCCACATCCGACGATGCGATGCGTTTCACCGGGCACATGCTGATCGAAATGGCGCGCATGAGCGTTGAAGATGGTTTGACGATGCAATTGCATGTCGGCTCGTTCCGCAATCACAATGAATCAGTGTTCGCGCGTTTTGGTCTCGACAAGGGCGCGGACATTCCGGTGGCAACCGAGTTCACGCGCAATCTGCGACCACTCCTCAACAAGTATGGCACCGATCCACGCTTGACCTTGTTGCTGTTCAACCTGGACGAGTCCACGTACTCGCGTGAGATGGCACCGCTCGCCGGACATTATCCCGCGCTGAAACTGGGTCCGCCCTGGTGGTTCCACGATTCGCTCAACGGGATGAATCGCTATTTCGATTTGGTGATGGAAACCGCCGGCATTTACAACACGGCTGGGTTCAACGACGACACGCGCGCGTACTGCTCGATTCCGGCGCGGCACGATGTGTGGCGTCGCGCGGCGTGCAACTGGCTCGCCGGCTTGGCCGTGCGCGGCATCGTGGATGTCGCCGAAGCCGAAGTGATGGCGCGTGATTTAACATACGGCTTGGTCAAGCAAGCCTACAAATTGTAATGACCGCAGAATAATGAATTAAAAAAGGACGGATGATTTTGAATCATCCGTCCTTTTTTAATTGGGCTACTCGTTTGCGGCGGCGCCGCTCGTTTGAACCGGTGTATGAGGTTGCACTCGCAAGAGTTTGAAACTTGTCTGCACCGCCGGACCGATGAGCAACGCAAAGATGAGCGTGCCAATGCCGGCGGGGCCGCCGAGAAACCAGCCCAGCACAAACACGCCGAGTTCGATCATGCCGCGCGCCACACGAATACTCAGGCGCGTCGTGCGATGCACGGCGAGCATCAAACTATCGCGCGGACCGGCGCCGGCATTCACGCCAATGTAAATCGCGCTGGCAACGCCTTGCATCATCACGCCCAATAAAAGCATGACCATCTGCACCGGAAAAAGATAGGTGACAGAGGGCATGACGTACAGCCACAAGTCAAGCCAAGGTCCGATGCTGAGAATGTTGGCGAGCGTGCCCCAGCCAATTTGTTCGCGCAAGAGCACGGCAATGCCAAGCACGCTCATGCCGACGATGATCGAGATGGTGCCGACGCTCAACTGTAAAATTTGCGCGAGCGCGACCTCGAACACCGACCATGTGCCGGTGCCCAGGTTGGCTCGAATCGTCAGCGCAATCGAAAGCCCGAAAAGCGCGAAACCGGCTTGAATAATCAAGAAATCGCGCGCCAATGTTTGTTTGCGAATCGGTTTAAGCATGAGTCCTTTCAAACTGATAGATTAGTTGTGGCGCACGTGCAGTTTCACGCGCTCGCCAACAATGTGTTCGATTATACCACGTTCGCCGTTTTGAACGCATTGTCGTTTTTAACGACAATTCATGCATGGTTTTAACGACAAAAATCCACCGCTTTAATTGATTCTCTTTTCTGCCAAATTGCCCTATGCTTGCCGGGAATTAGCAGTCAGCACAGTAAAAAGCCTATGGGCAACTCGGATCAAAAGGCAAAACGATGAATGTATTTTTGGTAGACGACTCGGTTGTCCTACGACAACGTTTGAGGCGATTGCTCACCAATCTTGCCGGCGTCCAAGTGGTTGGTGAAGCCGGGGAAGCGCAAGCGGCTAAAAATGCAATTTTGATTCAAAAGCCGGATGTAGTTCTGTTGGATATTCATCTATCGGATGGCAATGGAATTGACGTTTTGCAAGTTATCAAAAAAACTAAACCGGCGCCCGTTGTGATTATCCTGACCGATTATCCCTACCCGCAATATCGTCAAAAGTGTTTCGAAGCCGGCGCGGATTTCTTTTTCATCAAACCTACCCAGTTCGATCAGGTTATCCTGACATTAAAACAGTTGGCACAATCGCCAACCCAGCAAACATAATTTCATTTAAAGGAGTAGCACGATGACTACCAAGACCAGCCAGCCCAAGACCAAACGTTTATCCAAAGGTCAACGCATCCATGTCCGTCGCTTGAAACAAGCGGCACGCAAAACACGCAACACAGCCAACTAATCGCTCGGCATGCGTAAAACCAGTCTAATCATTCGGGAGAATGGAGGAGGTTGACATGGACCTTAAAAAGGGCATGACCATCCGGCTGAAAACACTTGACCTCGCTCAAGCCAAAAAACGCGGCGAGGTCATCGCCAAAGCGATGGCCGTTTCCAAGTTTGAGGATGTGAAACAGTACGTGCAACAACACCTCGCCGGCGTTGGCGTTGGCAAAGAGGGTTTGATCACCGTGGTTTGCAACGAACATCTTGTCCAAGTCCAATTTGTAGGAAACGCCACCGAATTTTTTGTGCCGACAAGTCTGCTGGAACTTACCGGCGGCAAGGTGGGGCGACACTTGACCTTGCATCACAAACTGGGGTTGCGCGAAATACCCGGCGCGTTTGCCGCCGTTGGCACACGCCTAGAATTTATTGGCGCGGTGATCGAAGATGTGGGCGGCGGCGTGCAGGGTCTGATGAATTGTTATAGTATTCTCGACGGAGAATTCAAAGGACAAACCTTGCACCTGATTCCGGGATCGTCATCCGAGTGGTCAATGAAAGAGGGCTAGATCGGTCGTCCAAGTCTGGCTCGCAAATCAGCCCACGTAACGCGCGATCAAGTTGGTGATCGTGCGTGAACGGTTTGGTTGCGCCTCACGCCGGTGGCTAAAATAGTTGCCCCGAGAAACGATCAAGGAGAAATCACAGATGAATCAACCCAAAAGCGTCGAACAAGAACAGAATGAAAAACGCAAGCATCGCCAAGTCGAGCAAAAAAAACTGGAACGGCAACAAGAAGAACAGCGAAAACGGAAACAAATCGAACGACAAGAGTTGGAACAGCAACAGGAAGAACAACGCAAGCAACATCAAGAGGAACAACGCGAACTCGAACGGCAACAGGCAAACTCCAGGAATGCAACCCCAGGTCAATCCTAGATTTTTTCGGGGTGGCATTGACAAGAATCA
>CAZPIR010000133.1:8016-8962 GCA_964586085.1 uncultured Anaerolineaceae bacterium
ATTATCCCTTCCCATTCGGGTACGCCTGCGCGAAATTGAAATGGGCGCTTGGCTCTCTCAGGAAATGTGGAGCCAAGTGCTTTTTCTTTTGCGTCAGGTTGCCAAGTTCCGGAACGTTTCACGAAAGGAGCCATACAATGGCTGATCGACTGACCGGCACGGTCAAATGGTTTAATGCGTCCAAAGGGTACGGATTCATTGCTCACGAAGGTGGCAAGGATCTGTTCGTCCACTTTTCCGAAATTCAGGATGCGAGCGATGGCTATCGCAACTTGAACGAGGGCGACAAGGTGGAATTCACCATTGGTGAAAGCCCCAAAGGACCCCAGGCAACTCAAGTCGCCAAAGTGAGCTAAGTCTCGCAGGCGAAGTGAGCGCACACAATTTTAATGCAAGATCAAAGAAGAATACAGCAATTGTTCTCTCAGAGAAACGCGCGAAAGTTGTGAGTCACAAAAATCAGGCAGGACAAAATTGTCCTGCCTGATTTATTTTTTACCTTGATCCGCTATCTTGGTTTTAGCTCGCCGTCGGTCGCGCGATCAGTTGATCTAGTTCCTCGCGATCCAGACTCTCCACCAGCAACAAACGCTCTGCGATAGTGTCTAGCAGATGGCGATACGTTTTCAGGATTTGTTGCGCTTGAGCATAAGCAGTCGCAATGATCTGCTTGATTTCATCATCAATCTGCCGCGCGATTGCCTCGCCATAGTTACGCTGTTCGGCGATCTCGCGTCCTAGGAAAACCATCTCTTGATGTGCGCCAAATGTGCGCGGTCCCAGTTCATCGCTCATGCCGTACCGCGTCACCATCGCGCGCGCCAGGTTCGTTGCATTCTCCAGGTCGTCTGCCGCGCCCGTCGTCGTGTCCTTGAAAACGAGTTCTTCTGCCACCCGTCCACCCAGCACGCTTGCCAGATCATCCTTAAATATCACGCGCCTCTCC